>CAIUKP010000331.1 GCA_903899675.1 uncultured Bacteroidota bacterium
ATAAATTCAAGCCACAGGAGATATCCAAGCAAAAAAGTATTGAAATTATTGAGCGTGGTGGACGAGGAATTTGAATGATAATAACGAGGTTCGATGTGTGCTATGAAAGATGAAATATTGATTGATGAAAGTTGCCAGGAAAAAGTTAATGAGTCCTCATCTCACGATTTACTTCTTTACGAATTAACCATCATGAATGAAACTTTTGTGACTGAACGCGCATTATCCAGCAAGCAATTATTGGAAACAACGAAGCTTGTGAAGCAAGTGAACGAGCAAATCAATCAATTGAAAACGCTTGCGCCTGAAGTGCATCAGTACCTCAATCGCAGTGTTAACGCAGCCGCTTCAAGTGTTGCTGCGATTATTTCAAAACAATCAGCGGAAGCCGCTACAAAAGGCGCTGAAGACATTGTACGCAAATTAGAAAACGCTACTACAGAAGCTAGGAATGTTCTGCGGCACTACCACAGCAACCTTATCGCCTCACAATGGAAGGTGATTGGTGTTTCGGCAATGACTACGATTGCAACCTGTTGTTTTATCTTTTTGTTTTTAACCCCTAAACCAACACTTCCGTTGACCTACAATCAAATTAATTACTTAAGCGATGGCATAACAATGTCGCGCATTTGGCCTCAATTATCGGCTAAAGACAAAGCACATTGGAATGAATTGGCGAAGAAAAGATAGTAACCGCATTGATGAAAAAAAAATAATCTCGCTCAGGGTTAAGCTTAAGTTCACAAACAATGGCTCAGCTAATCTGAGATCTAGGGCAGCATAAGCCGCCCTGAATCATGTCACGGTCATCGGCGTCCCCGCCTGTACCGTAGTTAAATTCTAACAAAAATCCATAAAACTTCAATGGCTGACTAACAGTTAGCCATAAATCCCATCTTGCCGCCGGTGTTATGAATCATGTCTTCAAATATCCCGGGGTTTGGGGCAGAGCCCCAAGTCAAAATAATTACTGAGCGTTAGCGAAGTCCTTGTTGTTTATTATTTTTATCAATCCGGGGATAAATACACCATACAAAAACATGGTGTATTTATAATCATTTTTTTAGTTACCCACAGATTTTTCCCCTTTCTTTTTTTAAGATCTTTTTTAAAACCTTTTTTAAAACCTTTTTTAAGGGTGAGCTTGAATTGACTGCGGCCCAATAGCGGAAGGGGTTACAGAAGGGTGTAAAAAAACCAAAGGTGGAGAGATTCCCCTACAAAGGTGGAGAGATTCCCCTACAAAGGTGGAGAGATTCCCCTACAAAGTGGAGAGATTCCCCTAGTCATCCACAAAATAAATTAGGCTAATGATTGTTTTATATTTACACGAAAACATGTAAGATGAGGATTCCATAACTCTCGTTAATACAAATTATGACGCATAACAAAAGTCTTAAAAAGGCAGATCCTAATTTTGCTACGCAATCAAACAAATTGATTGAAGCCACGTACAGAATGTCTGTTTCAGCCAAAAGAGTAATGCTTATGCTTTTAGGGCAAATACACCCTGGTCAACAAGATGTGTCAAAAAAAATTAGGATAGACGCTTTAGATTATTCTGAAAGAACAGGAATAGATTTATGTCAATCATATTTTGACATAAAAAATGGATGTAAAGAATTAATGAGAACTATTATTACAACAAGGAATCAACAAGAAAAATCCACAGAGCATTGTGTTGTTGTTAGTTGGATGAAATATCACGATAATGAAGGATGGCTTGAAGCTACCTTTACTCCATGGATAGCTCCTTACATCCACTCTTTAACTAGAATGGGGTATACAACAATTACTGTAAGCGAGGCTTTAAAGTTCAAGAGATTTTATACTATCCGCCTATACGAATTATTAATGCAATTTAAAAAAACCAATGAAAGATATATTAAAATTGAAAGTTTGCGCGACATATTTCAAATAGAAAAAGGGAAATATGGGCGATTCGCAGATTTTCGGAAGTGGGTATTAGAACCATCGATCAATGAAATTGAAGCTAAACTCAATTGGAATATCGATTGGGGTCCTGTGAAAGCAGGTAGGAAAATAACCAGTATTAGTTTTGTTTTTGAAAAAAATATACCTAATCAAACAACAGCAGAAACATTTGAAAATACGGACATGGGTAATTGTGAAAATTTAACTCACTACAACAATGCAAATGACATGTTTAATAAACTGGGAATGTAGGTGGCAAGGTCAACCTAGATTGGGCTCCAGATCAAACCATACAACGGATCAGTGGCGCAGGATAAAACTTGGCGTTATAGCGAACCATCCGTAACTTGATAACCGATTATCAGGCGGAGGCTCTTAACCCCCCTATAACTTCTCTCGCTGCCTTCTGGAGTAATTTAGAACGATCAATTCCTAACTGATGAGCTCGAAAATCTATAGCTTCAAGTAATATTTTAGGTAAGGAAATATTAACGCGTACTGCTTTATCTTCCTGTTTTGCTTGAACACCAAAGACATCTGGATAAACAAGGGTTGCTAGCTCTCCTTCAGATAGTCCTTTTAGAATTTTTGACATATGTGA
>CAIUKP010000332.1 GCA_903899675.1 uncultured Bacteroidota bacterium
ACCTACAATGTTACAGAAAGCATGTAAATTACAGTGATAAGCTTTTGTTATGTGTTACTACAATGGCATACGGGTAAGTAAAGAGGAATTTATCCGGCTGAAAAATATGGAAGTGCAGGTGAAAAATCAGGACTTGCACTGTCCGGTTATGAGCGGATTTGAATATGCCAACTGGCCAATTTTAATTCCTGCAGCCGACGGCAAAAGTATGGAGCTGAGTTTTGCCCACTGGGAGCTGATTCCATATTGGATTACCGAGCGCAAAGCCCTGGCAGAAAGCAGAAAAAAATTTACCACCCTAAATGCAACCGCCGAAAAATTATTAGAGAGCCGCGTATTTAAATCGGCTGCATTACAACGACGCTGTTTGGTATTATCGTCCGGATTTTTTGAGTGGCGACATTGGGCACCTGCCGGATCGAAAAAAGCCCTTACCTATCCCTACCATATCACTCTTACCAACCAGCCTTATTTTTTTATGGCAGGCATCTGGCAACCCTGGACGGATCGGGAAACCGGTGAAACCTTCCCAAGTTTCGCCATTGTAACTACCGCAGCCAATTCGCTGATGGAACAGGTACACAATACCAAAAAAAGGATGCCGGTAATTTTGCCGTCCGAAGAAGCGTATCAATGGATACAACCTAATCTGAGCGAAGCACAAATCAGTCGGCTGGCGCATTACTCTGTAGATAGTCACTTATTGAGCGCCACCCCTATCCGAAAAGATTTTCGAACTGCAGATGATCCTACAGAGGCGTTTCAGTATGAGGATTTGCCCAATTTGGTTACTGCATACTCCTAGGGCTATATTATGATTACTTCCTATGTTATCATACAGGCCGAGCCTACGGCTCTCTTTGCATCTTAGTTTTCATGTAGCAACGGATTAAAATCCGTTGTTAAGATATGGGGGGAGACTATGCCTCTTGAGGACTGATTAAAATCCGTTGTTATGATATGGGGGGAGGCTACGCCACTTGTGGGCGGATTAAAATTAATCTGGGTTAGCAATCTTATTTTATGCTGTTTTGCTAAATATTTTAGTATTTTGTGGAGTGGAATGGCTGTTTACGATACCCTATGACCGAAAATTCATCCGGCTGAAGGCCCGCCTGATATATTTGTCGGATCAGGTGGAGCGGGTAATGGTTATTGGCCGGAACCGGTCGATTATTCTGCAAAGCAACCGGCCCATGCTCGAAAATAAGGGGCTGAAGAACAAGCGTATTCAGTGGAAGATTACAGAAGGGACCCTGCACAACTCGAAAGTTTTACAAATCATCCTGCTGTCCCTAGAAAAACACCTAAAAAACAATAGCCCTGCACCACCACCCGCAAGCTGAATTCACAGGCTGTATATTTGCACCGCAATGGGACAAAAAAAACTGATTCGATTTGAGGCCATCCGACATTTTTCGAATGTGTTGGAGTATCCGCAAAACATGCGGGGCAACTGGCATACATTCTTTAATAATACCCATCCGATAACGCTCGAATTGGCTTGTGGTAAGGGAGAATATGCGGTTGGATTAGCCAGACTGCATCCAGATGAGAATTTTATTGGCATCGACATCAAGGGAAACCGGATCTGGCGAGGTGCTAAAACTGCATTAGATGAGCAGCTTACCCAAGTGGCCTTTATCCGTTCTTCGATTGACAAAATCACCGACTATTTTGCGCCGGGTGAAATTTCGGATATCTGGATCACTTTTCCCGATCCACAGTTAAGAGGTTCGCGGGCCAAAAAAAGATTAACCCATCCGCGGTTCCTACGCTTATATCAACAGCTACTGAAGCCGGGGGGGAAAGTACACCTGAAAACGGATAGTCCGGTTTTATATGAATTTACCCTAACAGTTGTTAACTTATTTGGTTTTTCTCTGTTATATAACACGAATAACTTGTATGCCGAGGAGGTGATTACGCCTGAACTGCGAATAAAAACCCACTATGAAGGGTTGGATATTGCGGGAAGTAACCGGATTCATTATCTGAGTTTCCTAATTGATCAACCCCTGCCGGCCGACAAGGATATACTACTTAAACAATTATTTCGTGAGCAAACAACTGATTGAAGGCATACATTTTTATTATGAAGAGCATGGCCTAACCGTGTTTACAAGTGAGTATCATTTAGAAAAAGGTTATTGCTGCGGAAACGGATGTCGGCATTGTCCATACGATTATGTGAATGTACCTGAACCCCGAAAAACCCTGCTTACAGAAAACAGGGATACAGAAAAGGAAGTAACTGAATAATCAATCTTTTATAAGCCAAAAGGTAAGTTGCAAAAAAAAATACCCATAGAAAAGCCGCGCACCATTTTACCAAGTGGACAGGCAGACAACGATTTTTTCAGTCGTGTGTACGAAGTAGTGCGATTAATTCCCAAGGGGCGGGTAACATCTTATGGTGCCATTGCTCGTTTTTTGGGGAGCGGGAGAAGCGCCCGAATGGTGGGTTGGGCAATGAATGCATCCCATCAACACAAACCACCTGTTCCGGCACATCGGGTGGTAAACCGAAACGGACAGCTATCCGGCAAAATGCATTTCGGAGACCCAACCAGCATGGAAAAATTGCTACTGAAAGAAAAAATTAAAGTGGAGAATGATACCATTGTTGATTTTGATCAACATTTCTGGGATCCCACTACAGCACTCGGTTTGTAGTAATCAGCGATAATAGGGATGAATCATCCAATACACTACCGGGCCAGTTACCGCTACATACAACCAGAGTGGCCAGGTTATTTTTGCCAGTTTTTTATGCAAAGTATATTCAGCGGTTAGCGCACGATAGGCGGTAAATAAAATGAATGGCAAAATAATAGCAGCCAGAAAAATATGGGAGATTAAAATAATAAAGTAAATCAATCGGGTATTTCCAACCGCCATTAATTCCTGCTCATCCACCAGACCATCGTGGTTGCTATCTCCAAACTTCGCTTCGCCGGCCAATAAATGGTGAGCGATATACGATACTAGAAACAAAACCGACAATACGAGGGCAGCTAACATCAGTTTCTTGTGCAGCGCATACTGCTTATTTTTTACTGCCCACAAAGCAGCCACCAGCAAAATCGCAATTGTGGCATTGATAAAGGCATTGGCAGCAGCAAAAATATGTACATCAAAACCTAGGTCTACTTCTAGTTGAAATTTTCCCAATAATACTACTACGGAAAATACCACCACAGAAAAAATTCCAATCAGCCAATAGGCTTTTTTATCATTCTTAGTAAGGGAAGCGGGAAGCATAATATAATTAATTAGGAGTAGATCGATCGATTCGTTGACGTGATTGCATAAATACTACAAAAAATAGTACGAGGCAAATAATGATGAGCCACAACCAACTTAGGCTAAGGATTTGGGTAAACAACTCGCTTTTTTTGGTACGATCCTTCTCCAGCATCAAAAGCCCAATATCCTTTGCCAGTTTCGACATAGCAACTGAATCCAATCCGTTATAATATCCGCGAACCCGATAATTCTTATCAATCAACACAAATCGGTTGGTATGCACAAAATCAGGAGAAACAGGATCTTCACTAAACTTATCTACTTTTAATTCTTCAAAGGCAAAGTCGTAGATTTTTTTGCGGTCTCCTGTAAGCATCCACCAATTATCGTGATTCACCCCAAAACGATCGGCATAAGCTTTTAAAACTGTGGGGCTATCGTGTTCGGGATCAACGGTAAATGAAACAAACTGAACAATAGCACTATCAACTTTTTTTCGAACATTACCTCCACGTAAAAATGATTCCTGTAACAATGCCATATTCTTGGTTAGTCTGGGACATATACCTCCACAACTGGTAAAAAAGAAATCGGCTACGATTATTTTTCCGGGACGATCGTATAAGTTTACGGTGTCGCCCAATTGATTCACCAGTCGGATATTGGCGGTGGTATGCCACATTGAGTCGTTAATTACTTTGCCTTTTTCTACGCGGGTAACTACCGTGTCGAGCAGGTAGTGGCGAGGCATATCTACGGCCTGTTTACTGAAATATTGCAGAATCAGGTAAGATCCTACCGGAAGGAGTAATGCCAAACACAATCCTAATAATGCCCGTTTATTCATAGTGTATATATAAAAAACCACCGCAGAAAGCGATGGTGTTATTATTTCAGGCTAGCTTTCCATCAATGTTTTTCTTCAGTAGGTTTTGCATGTTCTTCGGAATGGTGTTCTTCGGACTTATGCTCTTCTTTCTTTTCTACTTTGATGGTACTCTGCTCTTTGTAGTGAGGGTCGTATGTATTGCGAAGATTTTTGAATGAATTACCATCATATAAAAATGCGATGATGAACCAAACAAACAAGGCCAACGGAACTACGATGGTCATGATTAGGTTTTTGATTTCATGCTTCAGGTGCATGAAATAGGCAACAATATAAAAAGCCTTCACCATCATCAGAATAACGATGGCTCCTTTTACTGCCAAACGCAGACTGCTATCCAGTGGCATGCCCATCATCCAAAATCCTAATGCTAATTCAACAATGGTTAAAACGGTTAGAATGAGGGTTACTTTCCAAATTTCTTTGGTACCTCCGCCTTCATGCTTTTCTGTATGTGTATGTTCCATAAATATGTTTGAAACTGCTGTGAAATTTAATTTAATTAGATCAGGTAAAAACAGGTAAATACGAATACCCAAACCAAATCTACAAAGTGCCAGTATAAGCCGGCTTTTTCTATCATCAAGTAATGGCCCCGCTGCTCGAATTTATCGGTAAGCGTCATAATCAACATAATGATGTTAATGATTACACCCGAGAATACGTGGAAGCCATGGAATCCGGTGATGGTGAAAAAGTAATTGGTAAAATTGGTTGAGGACGCCGTTCCATCATGGTTGAGGAAAGGATTGCTGCCCCACCAAGCACCTTCATGGTGAAGATGATTCCATTCCCAAGCCTGACATCCGAGGAACATTGCTCCCCCGATGATGGTCATGATCATATACTTAACTACCCCCTTCTTGTCCATATTATGCCCTGCATGCACTGCGAGTACCATGGTAACTGAGCTGATAATCAGAATGAAGGTCATAACACTCACAAAAACCAGCGGTGCATTCATTCCTTCCGGTGCAAAAGGGAAACTTTTGAATACTTCATTGGGGTCGGGCCATCCGTTGGATGAGAAGCGGATAGTACCATAAGAAATCAAAAAAGCGCCAAAAGTGAAGGCATCGCTCATGAGGAAATACCACATCATGAGTTTTCCATATTCCACGTTAAAAGGACTCTTTCCGCCGTTCCACATTTTGGTGGGAGTAACTGTAGTTGTTGAAGACATGGGACTGTTTAAGATTTCGATGCAAATTTATTATGAGTTGTTCAAAAAAGGGCAATAATGTTGAACTTTTTCTTCGACTATCCAACGAAATGATAAAAGATGAATAAATATATCCATAATACGTCTACAAAATGCCAGTAGATAGTGGTAAGCTCAAGGGGGAGTGGACTGTAATTCTTTACTTTCCCATTATAGGCAAGGAAAAGAATTACGGCAATCGCAATAATGCCACCTAATACGTGCAGCATGTGCATACCTGTAATCACCAGCAAATACGATGCTGCAGAGTTGCTTCTTTGACCGATTAACTCAATTCCCTGTTTTTCTAAGCTACGGAAGCCGAAATACTGGCAAAGAATGAATGCCAATCCTAACACAGCGGTTACCGTAATTAGCTGACGATATCTTGTCATTTCGCGGGCTTTGAACGACTTACCTGCTAGATGCAGGGTTAGGCTGCTCAACAGGATAATCGCCGTACTTAACCAGAAGATGCTGGGCAATTGAAATTTAAGCCAGCTGCCTTCATTCATTTTCACGATGTATGCACTGGTAAAACCGGCAAACATCATAATAATGCTGGCCATAGCCACCCATAAGGTAAACTTGTGGGGGTGAATGCGGGAAGAGGTAGGATTTTGCGTACTCATTTGCGTCAATTTTCGATCAGTGAATTTTATCCGCCAATAGCGACAGAAAAACAACCGGCAGGTAGATATAACTACTAAACATCACTCGACGTGCAGCCGGCACGTCCATTTGGCGATATAAGCGGATACATTGAAAAACCATCAACAGATTGGCTGCCATTACAATCCACATACTCACCGATCCGGTTAGTCCAAAATAATAAGGTAAAAAGCCAACCGGTATCATCAGCACCGAATACATCACAGCTTGCAGGGCAGTAAAGCGGGTGGGACCTTTATCGGCAGGCAATAGTTTAAAACCGGCTTTACTATAATCGGTATGCGCCACCCAGGCAATGGCCCAGAAATGGGGGAATTGCCAGATAAATTGAATGGCAAACAAAATCCATCCCCCTGCATTACTGAACGATTTATCTCCGGCAACTACGGTTGCAAAAGGATCAATGGTATTGGTAGCGGCCACCCAACCAATTAAACAAGGGAGCGCCCCGGGAAATGCACCCACCAATACTGCAATGGAGTTTATTTTTTTTAAGGGCGTATAAATAAATGCATACAAAAACAAACTGAAAGCCGACAGCAATGCTGCACTCCAGTTAAAATCACTTTCAGCATCGTGAAAGCAGTATCCCATCATCAGCACCCCTACTAAACCGGCTATTCCAGCAAACACATACGCTTCTTGCTGCGACATTCTACCTGCAGCTACCGGTCGGGTTGCCGTTCGTTTCATCATGGCATCGGTATCTTTTTCTACCGACTGATTGATGGCATTGGCGCTGCCCGTAATTAACATACCTGCAATAAATAGTATCCCAATCATGGGCCAGTTGAAGCTGATGATATTGGGAGCAAGCAAATAACAAATCACACAGGTAAAAACAACCGTAAAACTGAGCGTAAACTTCGTTAGTTGATAATAGTCCCTCACCTTACTCTGTAAAGTGGTTGGCTCAACCGGGTTGTGAGGGGATGCATGCATGCCGATAGCGAATTTTACAAAATTGATAAAGCTTACAGCAACCGATAACTATTGATACAACAGTTGTTGAAGGCTTTTGTTTTTACAACAATGCTCCCGTATGTTCGGGAGCATTGTTTTGTATGGTTACTGACAGATGAACAATCTATCAGGCTGGGGTAAAATACAATCAATGATTACTTTCATCGTCTCCCACCGGAGTAGTTTGCTGGATAAACTCTTTTCCGTCTTTACCGTAGTCATATGCCCAACGGTGTACTTCGGGAATTTCTCCAGGCCAGTTTCCATGTCCGGGACGAACGGGTGTAGTCCATTCCAGTGTATTTGAACCCCATGGATTCTGGCTAGTAAGTTTTCTCCCTTTAAATATGGAGTAGAAGAAATTAATCAGGAACAATATCTGAGCACCAAATACAATCATCGACACAACGCTGATAAATCGGTTCAGTTCAACAAATTGCTTGAAGCTTTCCCAGATGCTAAAGTCATAGTAACGTCGTGGCATACCAGCCAACCCTTCATAGTGCATCGGCCAGAAAATCAGATAAGCACCGGCAATGGTAATCCAGAAGTGCATATATCCAAGCGTGTTATTCATGAATCGACCATACATTTTCGGATACCAGTGATAAATACCGGCAAACATTCCAAACATAGAAGCAACACCCATTACAATGTGGAAGTGGGCAATTACAAAATAGGTGTCGTGCAAATGAATATCCAACGCAGAGTTTCCTAACCAGATACCGGTTAAACCTCCGGAGATGAATAAACTCACAAATCCTATGGCAAACAACATACCCGGTGTAAAACGGATGTTTCCTCTCCAGAGCGTTGTAATCCAGTTAAACACTTTAATGGCAGAAGGTACCGCAATCAACAAAGTAAGTAATACGAATATCGATCCCAACAAGGGGTTCAAACCGGTAACAAACATGTGGTGTGCCCAAACCAAGAAGGCCAGAATTGCAATTGCAAATAAAGAACCAATCATTGCAATATATCCAAAGATGGGCTTGCGGGAATTTACTGATAAGATTTCAGAAACCATTCCCATTGCTGGCAACAGTATGATATATACTTCGGGGTGACCGAGGAACCAGAATAAGTGTTGGAAGAGAATCGCACTTCCTCCCTCGTTTGGTAAAGCCCCTACCCCATTCACAAAAATATCAGAGAGGTAAAAACTTGTACCGAAATTACGGTCGAATATCAAAAGAATAAACCCAGATAACAATACAGGGAAAGATAATACACCCAAAACTGCAGTAAAGAACAGCGCCCAGATAGTTAATGGTAAACGGGTCATGCTCATACCTTTGGTACGCATGTTCAGGATGGTAGCGATATAGTTCAAACCACCTAATAAAGAAGATACTACGAATAATGCCATAGAAATAATCCAGAGATCCATTCCTGTTTTAGAACCAGGAGAGGCATCACCCAGAGCACTTAAGGGAGGATAGGCAGTCCATCCGCCACTAAAAGGACCAGTTTCTACAAATAAAGATGACAACATAACTATACTGGCGATAAAGAAAAACCAGTAGCTAAGCATATTCAAAAAGGGAGAAGCCATATCCCTTGCACCTACTTGCAAAGGAATCAAAAAGTTGGCGAAGGTTCCACTTAATCCTGCAGTTAATACAAAGAATACTAATACTGTACCGTGGGTGGTTACCAATGCATAATAAGCTTCTGGAGTGATATGTCCACCTTTGGCCCATTTACCCAAGATGGTTTCCAACCAAGGGAAAGTAGAATCGGGATATCCCAGTTGTAAACGAAACAATACACTCATTAAACCACCCAATACTGCCCAAAACATTCCGGTAATTAGGAATTGTTTGGCAATCATTTTATGATCCTGACTAAACACATACTTGGTAATAAAGGTATCATGGTGCTCATGATGTTCATGATGGCCATGCTCTTCATGGGTTGTTACCACTCCTGCTGCGTGTGTTTCCACTTCGTGACTCATACTGTTTGCTTTATTAAGTTACTTTATTAAAGAGCCGTATTACGTTGAATTACATATTTGTTTTTTCCTTCTTACCTGCTGTTGCCATGCCAATTACCGGCTTGGTTGAATCTGCAACTGGAGATATAGAAGGATCTTTGTCTGGAAAGTTAACCAAATACTGAGGCTTTTGTTTTGCCATCCACATATCAAATTCTTCCTGCTCAACTACATCAATTATTCCCTTCATAGAGTAGTGACCATTTCCACACATTTGATCGCAACTGATTTCGTAAACGAAATTGGGATTATTGGTAATCTCCTTCATTTCTTTGGTAGTGTACTTGGGGGTGAACCACATGGTAGTAGGAATTCCCGGTACGGCATCCATTTTCATTCTAAAATGGGTAAGACCCACATCATGAATTACGTCTCTAGAACCAATTACCAACTTAACGGGCTTACCCTTTACCAGATACATTGTTTGTTCTGTTATCACATCATCGTGACTTAATTTATCTTCCCAAATGATTCCTAATGAGTTGGTAGCCGGATCAATATTCTTAAAATATTTTTTGCCAAAAGCGGCATCTTTTCCTGGGTAGCGATAAATCCATCCAAATTGTTTGCCAGTTATTTCAATTACCATCGCCTCTTTTGGAGGCTCACCGGTAAAGAGGAACCAGTTCCGTAATCCAATTACAACCAAAAAAGTTAATACGATGGCTGGAATGATAGTCCATATAAATTCCAACCTATTGTCATGAGCAAAATAGTACACTTTACCCTCATCATTCTGTTGGTATTTATAGGCGAAAAAGAATAGTATAACTTGGGTAATAATAAAAACGAAACCAGTAACTGCGATGGTATACCACATCATGGTATCTACCCGGGCACCTTCAACACTGGCAGCATCGTGTGCCAGCAGTGTTTTACCAAAGTATATATCATTACAATACCAAACCCCAATTAATCCGAGTACAAGAAACGCAATCATCAACGCACCGTTGATTTTGTTGCTCTGCCTCAAACCCTTTCCTTCTCCTCTCAAAACGGTTACATACTCACTCGCTTTAGCTATTTGAAAAATAACTATAAAGATAAGGGCAATTACCGCGATTGTTAATAAGATGCTCATATTCTATTCAGTTAATGCTTGGATAATTTCTACTATGATTAAGTTTATACCTGATGAATAATACTTTCTTTCAGGAATGGATGATACTTTGAAACCAGGGGCTTAGAAGCCAATGATCTGCTTACAAAGAATATCATGCAACCCACAAAAAAAGCCAATATTCCAAAATCCAGCCATCCAAGGGTTACATGTTCCTTAGAAAGACTGCCCATTATCATCTGATAAAAATCAATCCAGTGCCCAAAGATGATTAATACTGCCATAAAAGTTACCAATGTGTAATTTCTCTTGGCAGAACGTTTCATCAGAATCAACAAAGGACATATAAAATTGATAATCAGGTTCAAAAAGAAGATTCCTTTATATGGTCCCTGCACCCGATGTTTGAAGTAAACAGTTTCTTCGGGTATGTTCGCATACCAGATCAACATGTACTGTGAGAACCAGAGATAGGTCCAGAATACAGAGAAAGCAAACATGACTTTACCAATATCATGCAAGTGCTCTTGGGTTGTTAGTTCGAGATACCCTTTATTTTTCAGGTAAATCACCCAAAGGGCTACCAGGCTCATACCCGAAACGAAAGAACTAGCAAAAGTGTACCAGCTATACATGGTAGAATACCAGTGCGCATCGATACTCATCATCCACAACCAAGGAACAGTTGAACCAACAGTAAGGGCAAACCATACTGTAAATAAAGCCGCACGAATAGTACCTCTTAAAATATAACGGGCGCCGGATTCATTGTCAAAGGGAGATTCATCTGCTTCCCGACTGATTTGGCGCATTCTCCAACCCAACACGCTCCACAAACCAATGGCGAGGGTAGTCCAGATTACAAAGAAAGTAGGATTCAAAAACCCAACTTTCCCTTTCAATATTGGGTCCTTAGCCACTGCTTCGGAATCGAGCCAGTGATAGATATGATGCTTATGCCCCAAAACCACATACATCAGCACTGCAAAGGTAATGGCACCGAATATAGGTACCATGGTAGAAATGGCTTCGGGTATTCGTTTGAATGACTGCTGCCATCCACCCATTGCGAGGGTAGTTACACAGATGAAGAACATACTGGCATTGCAAATCAGCGTCCAGAAAATGGTGTTATACATTAAAGTACCCCAGAAATGGGTTTGCTCATGCTCATCTGCACCAAAGCCTTTGGTAAACATACCATACAGCAGTGCAGCTCCGCCGATTCCGATTAAAGCAAGTGACCATGTTTTCATCTTACCGGGTATCTCAAATTGGTCTCTGATAGATGCCATTTTAATTCTTTTATGCTGTTATATCATTTTGCCGTTACCGGCTAATCAATCCAATTATTTCATCGCTGTGGTATCAGCAACTGCGGTGGCAGCAGCTTTTCCTTCCAGCTGTTTATCCTTAATATACTTTATTACCATCCAGCGTTGCTTTCTAGACAATTGCGAGGCATAAGAACCCATCAGGTTTTTACCATACGCAACGGAATAAAACATTTGTCCCGCTGGCATGTTCTCGTATTTGGCATCACCAACTAACGAAGCCGGCTTTGCAGGATATGGCCCTGTTCCGTCTTTATATAATGGTCCATTTCCTTTCAAATTGGCTCCATGGCAAATAGCACAATTAACCAGATAAAGCCTTTCCGCTTCTTTTGTTTCAACAGGCGACATGTTTTCTACTGGATTCATTACCGCTTTAGCAGCTGTATAATTGGTGGTATCCCCAGCCGCATCTTTAGCAATATGAAAAGGAAGTTCCTCTTCTCGAGCGATGGTTCCACTTACAGGACGGGCGGTATAATTAATGTTCTTAGCAGTCAGGTTGCTGTGATCTGAATACGATTCATACGCGCGGCTATACGCCATATCTGGCATATAAACCGTTCCTGGCTTACGCTTAACATCACTGCAAGCGACCAGCACCGAAACAGCAGCCAACAACAGAAATACAGATAATTTATTCATCTTATTATTATTCTAGATTAAGCAACCACCGGGTTACTGTTTTCAAATGTTGTTTCATCTTTATCATAAGTACCCAGCCACCATCCTGGTTCTGCAACCTGCACGTCGGTTTCTATAGCACCAGCTGAACTTAGAAAAGCCTGTAAATCATCCACATTGGTTTTTTCAGTACACTCAATTACCATTACAAACAAATCGTCGGTAGCACGGGGATGAAAATGATGCTTTTTTACAAAGGGGGCTAACTGACAGAGATAACAGAAAGTAAGTACCATGCCCACTGCTGCAAATAATACCGTTAACTCGAACGTAATGGGTATCCAAGCTGGTAAAGAGAAATTGGGTTTACCGCCAAAGTTCAGCGGCCAATCTTTCACCAATATCCAGCTGATACTTCCCAGGGCCGTTGACGTTCCGGTAATACCATAAATAAACCCTGCTGTGTGCAAACTGGTTTCCCGTAAACCAAGCGCATGATCTAATCCGTGCACCGCAAAAGGTGTATACACATCATGAATCTTATAGCCGGCTGCACGAACCTTCTTTACAGCAGGAAACAAAACGGCTTCCTCATCAAAACAACCTACAACGAATTTCTTTTTTGCCATACCCTTATTCCCTTTCGGGAAATTTAGTTATTAAATGAATTAATGTGCATGCGCATTATCGTGGATAAATGTGTCGAGCGGCTGCTCTTCAATTTTATCCATTTTGTTTTTAAATCCTTCCCCGGAAGTCTTCAACACATACTTAATTTCCGCCACCGCAATTACCGGGAAGTACTTGGCGAACAGGAAGAAACAAGTGAAGAACAAGCCAAATGTTCCTAGATAGAAGCCAATTTCCCAAATGGTAGGACTATAATAAACCGACCAGCTAGAAGGCAGGTAATCGCGATACAAAGAGGTTACGATAATTACAAAACGCTCGAACCACATACCAATATTTACAATTACGCTCATGAAGAAAGTAACAAACACGTTTCTTCTCATTTTGCGGAACCAGAAAATCTGCGGACTTAACACGTTACAAGCCATCATACCCCAGTAGCTCCAACCATAAGGACTGAAAAGGTAAGCACGGCTATACCAGAAAGTATAGCCTTCGTATTTGTTCTGGCTATACCATCCCATGAATAATTCAGTTAGATATGCAATACCTACAATCGATCCGGTTAACACGATAATTTTATTCATCGCCTCTATGTGCCCCAAAGTGATATAATCTTCCATGTTAAATACCTTGCGGATAATTACCATCAGCGACTGCACCATAGCAAAACCCGAGAAGATGGCACCCGCTACGAAGTAAGGAGGGAAGATGGTGGTATGCCATCCCGGTACTACAGAAGTGGCAAAGTCGAAAGATACAATAGTATGCACCGACAATACCAGTGGGGTACTTAATCCGGCCAATACCAAAGAAAGACTTTCATGACGCTGCCAGTGTTTAGTAGAGCCCGTCCAGCCGAAAGAAGCAATTCCATATAATTTTTTACGCAGCTTGGTAAATGCCCGGTCTCTAACAGTAGCCAAATCGGGAATTAAACCACTGTACCAGAAAAGCAGCGATACGGTAAAATAAGTTGAGATAGCGAATACGTCCCACAACAAAGGTGAATTAAAGTTAACCCAGAGAGGTCCGCGTGTATTTGGATAGGGCAATACGAAGAATGCCATCCAAACTCTACCCATGTGCCAGATGGGAAACTGTCCTGCGCACATTACTGCGAAGATGGTCATGGCCTCGGCAGCCCGGTTAACACCCGTTCTCCAACCCTGGCGGAATAATAATAAGATAGCAGAAATCAGGGTACCGGCGTGACCAATACCTACCCACCATACGAAATTGGTGATATCCCAACCCCATCCAATGGTTTTATTCAGGTTCCACTGGCCAATACCATAGGTAACATCCCGGTAAATGGCATAGATACCGAATAGCAATAGAGCAACGGCAATGTAAAAACCAATGTACCATAACTTACTGGGCTTAGCTTCTATGGGGTGAACGATATCTTCCGTTACCTGGTGATAGTCTTTGTTTCCCATCACCAATGGTTCCCTGAGCTGTGATTCGTACTTTAAATGCATCTCGTCTTTTTTATTGTTCCCGGATTACCATTTGCATGGTTCATCAATTCGGATAGTTTATTGTTGACCGGTTATTATGCTTCTTTTTTTTCTTCTTCTAGGTTTCTCACTTTTGCCAGATAGCTAACATTGGGTAAAACGTGTAATTGCTCTAATACATAGAACTGGCGATTCGGATTTTCCTTTCTGGTAATACTAATGGCACTATGCTGGTTATTGGCGTTTCCAAATACTATGGCATTTGTAGGACAAGCCTGCTGACAAGCCACTTTTAAATCTGTATCTTCTAGAGGACGACTTTCTTTTTTGGCTTTCAGTTTGCTCTCTTGTAAACGCTGAACGCAGAAAGAACATTTCTCAATCACCCCTCTGGAACGAACCGTAACATCCGGATTTAATACCATTCGAGTAAGATCGTCGTTCATATCGAGTACTACATCATTCACAATACCCACCTGATTGTTTGCAAAGCTGTCGGCTCCCGTATAATCGGCCCAGTTGAATCGACGCACTTTGTAAGGACAGTTATTGGCGCAGTAACGAGTACCGATACAACGGTTATAAGTCATTTGGTTAAGCCCTTCACTGCTGTGGTTGGTAGCGGCTACCGGACAAACGTTCTCACAAGGAGCATTGTCGCAGTGTTGGCACATCATGGGTTGGAATACAACATTGGGGTTATCCATATCACCGCTGAAGTAACGATCGATCCGCAACCAATGCATTTCATGACCCCGCAGAACTTCGGGCTTACCAACTACTGATACATTATTTTCAGCATTACAAGCAACCACGCAAGCGCCACAACCGTTACAGGCATTGAGGTCTACATTCATACCCCAACGAATACCCGGACGATCGTATACTGGATAAATCGTTCCTTGCTTTTCAAAGTTTTCTAAACCACCCCAAGGAGCTAATTCTTCTGCTCTCTCATCGCGGATTTCAGTTGGATGCTTTTTATATTCAGCAAGGGTAAGTTCTTTCATTACCTCCGTACGATTACCCTGGGCGGTATCGTAGCGGCTATGCGTTTGGGTAAGCGCAACTGGATAAGTTTCACTAGTTAGGGCAATCTCAACATTTCCTTGCACTAGGCTAACCGCATTTCCATTCAGGCTACTCATTGGGTAGGCATTCTTACCGGTTCCTACAACAGATTTGCCCAGTCTTTCTGTACGTCCGTATCCTACCGCAATACCAATGGTATCGGGATGGGTTCCAGGAATAATGAGTGCTGGTAATTCTACCGACTGGCCATTGCAGGTAACTTTCACCACTTTTTTGGGTGGGTTTACTTCATAGGCATCGGCCTGACCATTATCATTCAAATCAATTTTCAAAAGGGTACGTGCCAAAGCAGGAGAAACAACTACGTAGTTGTCCCAGGTAGCACGGGTAACCGGATCGGGTAATTCCTGCAACCAAGGGTTAGCAGCACCTTGTCCGGCACCAATTCCTATTTTCTCGTAGAGAACCAATTCAATTTTATCTCCTTTTTTAGCAGCTGAAATAGCAGAAACCGCAGCAGCCACTGCAGAACCATTGAAGGCTGCCCCAGCTACTATAGGAGTTGCCGGATTTAAAACTCCATCCTGCAAAGCCTTATCCCAACCAGTTTCACCGCCTAATTTTGCCGACCAATATCCTTTCAAAAAGCTTAGGTAGTCGGTAGTAGCACCCGACCATTTCAATAAGCTATCCTGCCATTGACGTGTTTTAAACAACGGATAAATGGTAGGCTGCATGAAAGAGAAATAGCCTGTTTTGGCTTCCGCATCTCCCCAGCTTTCGAGGTAATGATGATCAGGTATTACATATTTACAAGCAACAGCAGTTTCATCTAATTTGCTGGCAAAAGATATGCTTGTTTTTACTTTTTTCAGTGCTTCTGTAAATGCAGCAGCTTGTGGCCAAGTGTAGGAAGGATTAGCCCCATGGATTAATAAGGTTCCCACAGCACCTGCTTTCATGTCGTCGATCAGCCTCGCCATATCGGAATCAACTCCCTTACGACCATTAAAAGTAACACCCCAATTAATAGTGGTACCTACTGCTCCAATCGCCTGGTTGATGGCATTTACCACCAACTGAACATTTACATCATTGCTTCCACAAACTACGAGGGCTGATCCCTTTGCGGCAAGCAATGCTTTGGCAGTATGTTCAACTGCTTCTTTTGTTAATTTATCAGCGATTCCGGTTACTTCTTGTCCGTTAATGGCACTTAATAATGCCACTGCAACTGCACCGGTTTCGGAAGGACGGATCAAATGTTTTTCATCGGCATTTGACCCGGTTAAGCTGGCTACACTTTCAAAATGAATGTGCTTGCTCATTTCGGGCTTTTGCTCATTAAGTTTTTTTCCGGCAGCATACTGACGGGCAAATTCAACGGGAGAAAGCCATGTACCGAGGAAATCGGCTTGCAGACTCACAATTACATTGGCTTTATCAAAATGATAGGAAGGAATCGCTTTTTTGCCAAAACAAGCTTCATTGGCCAATAATAAACCAGTATAAGAAACTGCATCATAAGTTACGTGGCGGCTTCCAGGATATTTTGCCAACAATTGATTGATGGCATCTTGTGTGGTAGGTGAAGTGAGGGTACTAGTAAGAATTACAACCGGACCAGCGATGGCAGCGGCTACTTCTTTGTCGATTGCTTCAAAAGTAGCTTCCTGTCCATTAATTAAAGGAAAGCGTAAACGAGCAGTATCATATAAATCTAGCACAGAAGCCTGCACACGGGCGGAGGTTCCGTTACCGGTGAGGGGGCTCAGATCATTTCCTTCAATTTTAATAGGGCGGCCATCACGTACTTTAGCTAACACCGAAACCACATCACCATCCTGCACATAGGTAGTAGCATAATACTTAGAAATACCGGGAACTACGTCTTCCGGCTTATTGGCAAAAGGAATGGCTTTTTTTACAGGAATTTCGCAACTGGCAGCTACTGCAGCAGCAGCAGTAGAAAAGCCGAGATATTTAAGAAAGTCTCTGCGGGGGGCTTTTGCATCCAGCAAACCCATATTTTCTTCAACTGCGGGCAAGTCTTCCCTGAATTCGTCCTTTACATCTTTGTTGTAAGCAGCAGACTGATTCAGTTCTCCGAAACTCTGCCAATGCTTTTTTTGCTCCATAATGTAAATCCCAGATCCCCGGGGGGATTGATTTAAAACCGTTACTTAATATAAATACAAGTCAGCCAACAACTCCTTCCCTTCGGAAGTAGCTATTGCTAGCATCAATAATGACATTTTTGGCACTCCGTACCACCAATCTTCTCTACCGTTACACCCTTGGTACTATCCATCTTTCCACTCTTTAAATCTTGATGGTATTTTTCGTATATACTATAAAATCCATTGTCTTTAAACTGCACTTTGGTTTCGCGGTGACAGTTCACACACCAGCCCATGCTAAGATTAGAGAACTGCTTCACTTCGCCCATTTTCTGAATTTCACCGTGGCAGGTTTGGCATTGCACTTGCCCGGCTTTTACGTGCTGGGCATGGTTAAAATATACGTGGTCGGGCAGATTGTGGATACGAACCCATTCGATGGGTTTGGCATTGTTGGCATCCCAAGGTTTTCCTTCTACAAAACCGGCATATTTATATAGTTTCTTGATTTCTGCAGTACCATCCACTTCCTTACCATCTTCTGTGTACATTTTTTCTCCTTTGTATTCATTGATGGCCTGGTGGCAATTCATACAAATATTTACAGAAGGGATGGTAGCTTGTTTACCTTGATATACTCCAATATGGCAGTACTGACAATTGATTTGGTTAACACCAGCATGCACTTTATGGGAATAGTAAATGGGTTGAACCGGCTGATAATCTTTGCTGCGACCTAGGTTCATGGCTCCCTGTGTAGTATAATAGCCACCCACTAAAAACAGGATTACAGCCAAGAAAGCAATATTGCGTTTATTTCTAAAGAAAGATACCGGCTTTTCTGGATTAATTCCGTCTTTCTCATCCGCCATTTTTCTCAGGTTAGAATTCACCTGTAATAATGTAAGGGCTACTACTGCTAGAATCAGGGTAAGTATTCCAAATAATAAAGTATTGTCGCCTTCTTCTGCAGGAGCACCAACTGCGCCACCAGCAACTGCAGGACCAGTTCCAGGAACGGGTACCGATTTAATATATCCTAAGATTGCATCAATTTCCTTATCGGTGAATGTAGGAAACTGGTTCATCGCAACCTTGTTGTACTCGTTGTACAAGTTATTCGCATAGGCATCCCCTGTTTTCAAGAAGGCAGCACTATTGCGTATCCACGAATAAAGGTTCTTTTTATTGGGCCAGCGTTCTTCTACTCCGGCTAGGGCTGGGCCCGTTAATTTTTTATGTATTTGGTGGCAGGAGGCGCAATTGGTTTGGAAAAGCGTTTTTCCATCCTGCGCATTTACTGAGTTTCCGGAGAAAAAACCGGCAAATATTAAGATAGAGAAACCGAGTCGGGTAAGGCGTTTTAGAGATAGCATATGCACTAACGTGGTTCTTGGTGTGGAAAAGGATCCGTAAACGGATGCAAAAATATGACAGGAAGCTGACAAATACGCAACGACTTAGATTTTTTTTTGTTGTTATTCCAGTTGTATTTGAGCGGATAGTACTGAAATGTTTGGATAAATCCTTAATAAATTTTTGTGAAATTTGTTTTCTGATGAAATGTATCGGGGATTATTGGTTTTTTATATGAATTTTGCCGAATGTTTACCAAACTGCAAGAAAAGTGGGGCCTCAGCACCCGAACCTTTTGGATTGTTTTTATAGCTTTCGGGTTAACTGGCACAACTACAGCATTTCTCACGAGGTATGTTACGAAATGGTTGGGTATGGATGCCCACAGTGAGTGGTACTATCGCCTTGGTGTTCGGGTGTTTATGTTATTATTCGGTTATCAAGTGATTTTGCTTGCTTATGGTTACTTATTAGGTCAATGGTCTTTCTTCTGGAAATATGAATTAAAGCTGCTACGTAAACTGAAAATCCTGCCCCCGGCAGCGCTCAAAACGCCGATTGCCATATTCGCCTCCGGGGCAGGCTCGAATGCATTAAAAATTATGCAATATTTTGAGCAGCATCCTACTATTTCTGTGGACTTAATTGTTTGCAATAAACCGGGAGCCGGCGTTATTCATCATGCAGAAAAACAGGGCGTACCGGTTTTGCTAATTGAAAAAGATCGTTTTTTTCGGGGCGATGCCTATATCCTGGTATTACAGCAACACCGCATTTCATTTATTGTTTTGGCAGGGTTTCTATGGAAAATTCCAGCTTCGTTAATTGCCGCTTACCCAAATAAAATGCTGAATATCCATCCAGCTCTCTTACCTAAGTTTGGCGGGAAGGGCATGTATGGAGAAAATGTGCACCGAGCCGTGCTCGATTCGGGTGAAAAAGAGAGTGGCATTTCTATACACCTCGTAAACGAACATTTTGATGAGGGAAAAGTAATTTTTCAGTCCAGCTGCCCCATTGATCCCAACGAAACACCCCATAGTCTGGCGCAAAAAGTGCACCAATTAGAACATGCGCACTACCCCCGGGTAATTGAATCGTTCGTGATAGAAAACAGCCAACCTGCTACCAATTAAGCATTTTTCGAATTTGTAAGCTTTGTGCGGAGATTATAGTAATTTCCTGTTTGAACAAAACGCTTTTCACAAATATTTCCGCCCAATGAAATCAATTTTAAGCCTCCTCATGGCCCTCGGTATGTTTTATACCGTTACCGCCCAGCCTCTTTTACAACCCGCTACCACCCCAGAATCTGCTGGCTTTTCTTCGCAGCGGCTAGAACGTATCAACCAATTGATTCAGGCATATATAGATAGTAATTATATTGAAGGTGCCATTGCCTTGGTAGCGAGAAATGGCAAAATTGTTTACCATAACGCTGTAGGATATGATAACAAGGCTGCTGGAAAAAAACTGCAAAAAGATGCCATCTGGCGTATTGCTTCCCAAACCAAAGCCATCACCAGTTTGGCCGTAATGCAACTGTACGAAAAGGGATATTTTTTGTTAGATGATGCGGTAAGCAAATACATTCCTGCCTTTCAGAAGCCCCGCGTTTTGCAGAGCTTTAATAAAATAGATACCAGCTATACCACCGAGCCTGCTAATCGAGAGATCACCATCCGCGACCTGCTCACCCATACTTCAGGCATCGGTTATGCCCAAATTGGTAGTGAAACCATGAATGCCATATATGCCAAAGCAGGCGTTGTGGGCGGAATTGGATTAAAGGGAGGATTACTAAAAGATAACATTCTACGTCTAGCTGCATTACCTCTGGTTCACCAGCCCGGAGACCGATTTACCTATGGGCTCAATACCGATGTATTAGGCTATCTGGTAGAAGTAGTAAGTGGATTATCACTGGATGCTTACTTTAAGCAATACATATTTGATCCGCTGGGTATGAAAGACACTTATTTCTATCTGCCCGCCAACAAACAAAATCGGTTGGCCATGCTGCACATGAGTGATAAAAACAATCGGGTAGAGAATTGTCCCGAAACCTTGGAAGTAAACGGAAAGTTTTACCGCGACTATCCAATCCTGCCCGATGGCAGCTTTTATTCGGGTGGGGGTGGATTGGTTTCAACTGCTTACGACTATGCTATTTTTATGCAAGCCTTATTAAATGGGGGAGATTATAATGGAAAGCATATCATAGGCAGAAACAGCATTCGACTGATGACGTTGAATCAGCTGGGAGAAAAGAGTTTGGGAAGAAATGCCAAGTTTGGATTGGGTTTTGAAATTGTTACCCCTTCCAGTGCACCGTATAGTATAACCTCAGAGGGTAGCTTTAGCTGGGGCGGCATGTTTGCCTCCAGTTATTGGATAGACCCCAAAGAAAAAATCGTTGCCCAGTTTGTATTACAGCAATACCCTTTTACCCGCGGAGATTTCGCAGAGAAATTTAAGGTAGCGGTTTATCAGGCATTACAATAAAGCCATTCCTATCTACTCCGGTGTATCGTTAATGGAGTAAAACAATGCCGCAAAAAGCAGACTATACTTTTTTATCTGTTTTGCATGTATTGATTCCGAAGGGCAGATAAAGGGGGCAAAAATTGATAAGGGAAGTAGCCAGAATAATACCGCCCAAAATCAGCAATACTAAGCCGGCAGTGCCAGTTATGGTATGCGTGAAAAACAGGATGGATACCACAATGGCAAAGATTACCCGTATCATACGGTCGGTGCTGCCCATGTTCTTTTTCATGTAATAATGATTTACTGAACAATTAATTTCAGTCCGAAGGTAGGGGGATGTGATTTTGCTAAATATGACAAATATCACATTAGCAAAAAAGAGGCGCAATAAGTATAGCGGCAGCATTAGCCGGGCATGCGGGAGATATACTTTTCAATTTCTTTCACCTGATCGATAACCTGTTGGGTTTTGGGCTTACAGGCTTTGGCTTTGCGGAAAAATTCTTTTGCCGCTCTAAATTCCCGCTTATTCATTAAAATCTGGCACATGCCGAGAAAGGCTACGGCCTCACTTTCTTTATCGGGAATTCCAGCACGAATGGCGGCGCGGAGATAAGATTCACCTTGTTTCAGGTCGCCCCGTTGCATGGCCATCATCCCTAATTGCAATTTATTAGAGCCTTCTGCTTCGGGCATAGCGGAACCCAGCTCGGAACTTTTTTTCAGGTGTTTTTCGGCAGTGGTAAAATCCTGCTTCATCATGGCCAGGTTGCCCTTCAGGGTGTAATAGACCGACTGGATGGGTTTATACAGCAGGTTGGGGAACCAGATGGAATTGAGCACTTTTTCCGCGCCTTCGAAGTCGCCGCCCTCGAGGTGTTCCTGGATCAGGCGCAGCGGGCCAACGAAAAAATGGGTGAAGATGAAGATGGCGCCGATGAGGTAAAGGGCAAGGGCGGGCCAGAAGCCGCTGGTGATGTTCACCGCTATCGCGCCCGCGATCGCGGCCAGGCCGAGCCAGAAACGCCATTTGATGAACCAGTTCAGGAAATTCATGATGTTCGAATTGGACCGCGAAAATAAGGCATTTCAGCCGGAATGGGCCGTGGATGCGGACGATATGCGAAGAGGGGGTGGTCAGGCGCCGCCCTTCAAGGCGTCCTTGAGGCGGTCGGACAGGCGGAGCGCGAAGGCGATGATGGTCAGGGTGGGGTTGGGCGCACCCGAAGTGGCGAAGATGGAGTCGCCCGCGACGTGCAGGTTGCTGATCCCGTGCACCTTGCAGTTGACGTCGACCACGCCGGTGCGGGGGTCGTCGCTCATGCGGGTGGTGCCCATATGATGCCAGCCTCCGCCGGTGAAGTCGGGCCAGTTCTCGTCATTCGGGTCTTCCAGGTACCCCATGAGTTTGACCCGTCCA
>CAIUKP010000333.1 GCA_903899675.1 uncultured Bacteroidota bacterium
TGCGATTTTCGAGATAAGCAACTTCTTTTCCATCGGGTGAATATCGAGGCTGAAATTCTTCGGCTGCTGTTGCAATTAGCGGTTCCTCTTTTAACAGGGTGCTGGCATAAAAGTAAGGCTCCTCCTTTCTTACCATTTTACAGGTATAGATATCCCAGCTAGAACCACGTTCACTGGCATAGATCAATGACTTGCCATCGGGCGACCAGCGAACCATTCTTTCTTGTTCGGAGGTATTGGTTACCCTTTTGGTGATACTACCTTCTACGCTGGTAACAAATACTTCTCCCCGGTTAACAAAGGCAATTTCTTTGCCGTTGGGAGAGAGGGTAAATTCACTCACCCCACCGGTAATAGGAATATTTTTTTCTGTAGACTGCCTACCTTCATTTTGCAGGGTAATTGAAACTTGTTGGGGAGACTGACTATTTTTCATTGTGTAAATGGCCCCATCAAAAGTGAAGCAGAGCAAGTTCGTATTGCTAATACTCAGATGCCGAACCGGATGGTCTTTAAATTGAGTAAGCTGAACCGATTGCGAGCCACTTAGTGTTTGCTGGAATAGATTCTGATTGCCATTTTGTTCACTCAGATAATAAATGGATGCGTCGTCTGAAGCAAATACCGGTTCGCGATCTTCCCCGTTAAAGGAAGAAAGCTGGCGATATTTTTTTTCTTTTAAATCGAGTAACCAAATGTCGCGGGTAACAGAAGAAGTATGGTGTTTGCGCCATGGATCTTCATAGCCCTTTCTATCTTGAAAAACCAATTGTGTACCCTTGCTGTTTAGTTTAGCTAAATCCATTCCAGCACCGGAAAGCAAAAGAGGATTACCTCCCTGTACACTTACCGAATATAAATTGAGGAATAAACGGGGACTATAAAACCGAATGTTATTGGCACCAACACCTCTTCCGCTTCCAAATAAAACAGTTTGATTATCGGGAGCAAAATCAAAAGGGTAATCATTAGCTGAATGAAAAGTAAGGCGCTTAACCTGTCCACCCGAGGCCGGCACTGTAAACACATCAAAATTTCCATATCGATCACTGGCGAATGCGATGGTTTTACTATCATGACTCCAAACTGGCATCATATCATGGGCTTCATGAATAGTTAACGGTCTGGCTACTCCTCCTTTGGCATCCACCAGATAGATATCACCTTTGTATCCAAAAGCGATGGTATTTCCATCCGGAGAAATGGCCGGGTATCTCAACCAAAGCGGCTGGTTTTGAGCTCCTGCTAATTGAACAGTGAGCAAAATGATTAAAAAAAGGAATACTTTTTTCATACCAAGTGTTTTTAAGGTTAAGTGTCTCATTAAAAATACAGCAAAGGAGCAGAACTTTGCAAAAATTTAAGCGATAATTTAATTCGATTCTTTCTGATACAAATTCTTAGGTTAATAAAAAAACAGTAAAGTACCTTTATCTTATGAAAAATATATCATTACTCTTTATTTGGGCATTGGGCAGTTTTTCGGGAATCAGTGCTCAATATAGTTTACAGGGCAAAATTATCAACCAGGATATAGCTGAGAATATTTCGGTGGCCCTACCAACCCTTAAAAAAGGGGTTCGAACTGATAGTTTGGGACAGTTTTCTTTTGCAGGAATCCCTGCGGGATCTTATCATTTGGTTATAACCGCTACTGGATTTGAAATTAAGGATACGTTGATTATCATTAACAAAAACACATCAATAAGCATCCTACTTCAACAACTGGAAAATAAACTAGAAGATGTAATAATTATAGCCTCCTCCAGAAACAATTCTAGGTTAGAAGATTTGCCAACAAAAGTAGAAGTGTTGGGGGCAGAAGAAGTGCATGAAGAAAATCAAATTAAACCTGGAAATATTGCCAGCTTATTAGGCGATATTGCCGGAATACAAATTCAGCCAACCAATGCTGCAACCGGAAATGCGGATATGCGTATTCAGGGTTTGCAAGGTAAGTATACCCAAATTCTTCGTGATGGAATGCCGCTTTTTGGAGGATATAGTGGCAGTTTTGGTATCCTACAAATTCCGCCGCTCGATTTAAAGCAGATTGAATTGATAAAAGGCCCTGCCAGTACTTTATATGGAGGAGGTGCCATTGCAGGCATGTTGAATTTGGTAAGTAAAAAACCTGTTTTAGGTAAACCAGAAAAAAGTTTTACACTCAATCGCTCAACGCTTTTAGAAAATAATCTGAATGCCTTTTTTAGTAATAGAAACAAAACCGCCGGCTATACATTTTTTGCTGGCACTACCCTCCAAAATGCAGTTGATGTTGACAAAGATGGATTCAGCGATGTAGCCAGGGTAAATAGTTTTTATGCGCATCCCCGATTCTTTTTTTATCCAAATGCATCTACCACGCTAACGCTCGGGTATACCTATAATTATGAAGACAGAATGGGGGGTGACATGCGGGTAATTGATAAAAGGGCTGATCCTTCACATCGTTTTTTTATTGGAAATATTAATCTTAGAAATTCGATTGATGGCATACTGGAAAAGAGTTTACCTAATCAGTCGAGTATAACTGTAAAGGGAAATATCAATTTTAATAAAAGGGCAATTAGCACAGCAGATTTTGGTATGAAAGCTAATCAAACCCTTTGGTATTCCGAACTGGCCTATGCCAGCAATCGTTTGCACCACAAATGGGTAACCGGGATAAATTTTACCGGAGACCGTATGATTAAATCGATTCCCGACAGTACATTGGTTCCGAATGAAACAGCTGCTACTTGGGGGGCATTTATACAGGATGACTGGAAACCTATTCCCACGGTAACCCTTCAAGGTGGATTAAGAACCGACTACCACAACAAATATGGATGGTTTGTTTTACCCAGATTAAGTATTTTGTACAAACCCAATAATCGAATCACTTTTCGTGCGGGTGGAGGATTAGGGTATAAAACCCCAACCTTGTTCTCAGCTGAATTGGATGAAAGGGATTATCGGATAGTGGCCGGCTATCAACAGGGTATTCGGGCCGAAAGCAGTGTTGGATTCAATACGGATATCAATTATAAATTAAAGTTAGCCGAATGGTCGATTACTATTAATCAGGGATTTTTTTATAGTAAAATTGAGCGGCCCATAACTCCTCGTTATTTATATGGGATTATTAATTCTGGCCCAGTTGCTATATTTCAGACAAATGAAAATGCTCCGGTTACAAGCCAGGGTTTAGAAACTTATATTGCAGCCACCCACAATAAACTAGAATTATATATTGGTTATGTATATACAGATGCTAAAAGAGACTATTATCCTGCCGCCAGTCGATTGCCTTTAATTGCCAAAAACAAATTTGCTACGGTTATTGCCTATGAATTTAATGATCACTGGAGAGCTGGCATTGAATCAGCTTATACTGGAACACAATATTTGAGTGATGGAACGGCTACCCAACCCTATTATTTTGGAGCTATGATGATTCGATTTAACCAGGGTAAATTTTCTTGGGTATTAAATGCAGAAAATATTTTAGATTACCGACAAAATAAAAATAAATCCATTGCGCTTCCACCCTACAGCAATCCAAGCTTTCAGGAAATTTGGGCACCTTTGGATGGAAGGGTAATTAACTTGAGTATGATGATCAAATGGTAGCAATAACCATTCAAATTATTTCAACACAAAATAAAGCTGCACAAATTTTTTATTCAGAAAATTAAATGGATTGCAAAGAGACTAGGTATTTATAAATGCAAAAAGTATTTCTTTTTGCTGGGGCTCATTTTTTCAATGGCATAGCGCAACATAGTTCTGGGCATTTGGCTGGCATTTTCTTGCAAAAAAGCCTCAACTGGCAAGGGATTTCTCTTCCATCCTTCCCGTAACATCCATCCGGTAGCTTTATGCATTAAATCATGCGGATGATTAATAAACAGGGTTGCGAGTTTCAACAAATCTTCTAGCTCATTTTTTTTGATAAATGCCAATGTAGTGAGCATCGCTATTCGGTTTTTCCAAAGATTTTTCGATCGGGCAAATTGGTATAATATTTTTCGGTTTCTATTTTGTAACCAGTTGCCCAATACGATGGGTGCGCTAGAATCTACTAAATCCCAATTATTCACATAAGCAATTTGAAATAAATACAAATCAACCCATTGCTTTGCTTCCTTCTGATTAGCACTTTTTAAAAATCGCTTATTAAGTATAAATAAGCCGGTAAGTCTGATCTCATGATAGGGGGAGGATAATAAATTAGCAACATCAGTCACTCCAAGCTGGCTGGCATATTGATCCGCAATGGCCCTTTGATGGGGAACGGCAACCCCTAAAAATTGATCTCCCTCACCATATTCACCTTTGCTGGTTTTAAAATACCGAATAGAAACCCGGGCACGGTCGGCTGTTGCATGCTTTCGAAGTTCCTGCTCGATAATATTCAACCAATTCATGGCATTAAATTTGATTTAATATATACAAATTACATTTATTACATTTGATATTCAGTATTTTTATTATGTTTAATGAATAATTGATATATGAACTTTTTTAAAACTAAATATCTACTGTTGGTGTTTGCTATTGTGTTGGCAAATTGCTTATCAAATAAATTGCTTTCACAAACAGCCACTGGAAATACAGGATCGCAAATCCAGTTGAAAGACGCAGGGGGTAGAATCATCGTTACAGGAGAAAGTAGTATTGAAGTGAATACCTTTTTGTTAAAGAAATTTTCTGCTGGAAAGTTACTTTTTAAGGATGGCAAAACTGCCAACGATACCGCACTCAATTTTTCTATTTTAACAGGGGAACTTGTTTTTTTAGAGAAAGGAGAATTATATAAGGTCAATAAACCGGTAACCAGTTTCTCATTAGAAGAACAATTACCCAATGGAGAGGATCAAACTAGAAATTTTGAAAATGGGTTTCCCAATATCGACAGAAATAATGCACAAACTTTTTATGAAGTAGTATTTAGTGGAAAAGAATGGGTTTTATTAAAGTACTGGTCAATGCAGTTTAGAGAAAGAATCGAATATGGAGGAACTACCCAACGATCATACATATCGTTGCTAGACTACTACCTATTTAATCAATCAAAAAATACGATACAATATTTGGGAGACCGCATCAACCTAAAAAATTTAAAAAAGGCAATGCCTGACTATTCCCAAAAAATTAACCAATGGCAAGAAAAAAATCCGTCTACCCCAAAAACGGATGTTGATTTTAATAAGCTATTCTCAGAATTGGAAAATATGCAATAAATTACTAGTCGATTGTTAGATTTTTCCACTATGATGAAAACTTGGTATATACTTAGTGCAGCAATAGGTGTTTCAATAATTTATAGTTTAGCACCAGATCAATTACCTATTGTAAAGATTAAGGATTCAAGAGCAGATAATATAAAAAGCTCCTTAAAAGATAGCCAACAAACAGTGGTATTAATGGGAGTTGGTGATTTGATGTTAGGTTCAAATTATCCATCAACCCATTTATTGCCGCCGAATGGCGGAAAAGATATTTTAGAGGAAGTTAAACCTGTTCTAAAAAGAGCAGACATAACTTTCGGCAATCTGGAAGGGGTTATCATGACGGATAAGGGTACACCGAAACAATGTAAAAATCCAGCCTACTGTTATGTTTTTAAAAGTCCAGACAGCTATATACAAAACTTTGTAGACGCAGGATTTGATCTGCTTAGTGTGGCGAATAATCATACGGGAGATTTTGGAGAAAAGGGGCGGGAGCATACTGCCAGGGTATTACAACTGGCAAGTATGAAATTTGCGGGTCATCAAACTCATCCCTACACGATATTTGAAAGAAATGGGATTCGCTATGGGTTTTGTGCATTTGCACCGAATATGGGCACGGTATCTTTATTAAAAATAGAGGAAGCCGTTTTGTTGATAAAAATGTTAAA
>CAIUKP010000334.1 GCA_903899675.1 uncultured Bacteroidota bacterium
ACGAGGCGCCTATATGGAAAAAGAACGAGAGAGAGCCGCTGCGAATGGATATGAGAGTCCTATCCAGCCGGATAAGGCGGCTACCGATCGAGATTTTGATGCAGCGGTTGATTACTGTTTGCATAATTTGGATTCTATTTCGGTGGTAATTGCATCTCATAATGAAAACAGTAATATGCTTGCGGCTGCTACTATGCAAAAAAATGGGATATCTAAAGAACACCCCCATGTACATTTTTCGCAATTGTATGGCATGAGCGACCCCATCACTTTTAATATGGCTTATGATGGTTTTCAGGTAAGTAAATATTTGCCTTTTGGACCTATTCGCGATGTGATTCCTTATCTAATGCGAAGAGCTCAAGAAAACAGCAGCGTGAGTGGCCAAACCGGCAGAGAATTGAGTTTATTGAATCGAGAATTTGCCCGACGCAAGAAAAGCAATGCACGAGTTCTCCCCACCCCGGCTTAACAGTTCCTCATCCCAACAGAACATTGTATTTTGCGCCTATGGAAGTGTATCACGAAATGCTGCGGCATATTTTATCTAAGGGGGTACAAAAAACAGATCGAACCGGCACAGGAACCCTAAGCTGTTTTGGATACCAGATGCGATTTAATCTGCAGGAAGGATTCCCCATGGTTACCACCAAAAAATTGCATACCAAAAGTATCATTCACGAATTGTTATGGTTTATCCAGGGAAGTACGAATATTCAATACCTGAAAGAAAATGGGGTTTCTATCTGGGATGAGTGGGCAGATGAAAACGGCGATTTGGGCCCTGTTTATGGAAAACAATGGCGCAATTGGCAGGGTGCGGATGGATCCGTTACCGATCAGCTGGCCGAGTTAATTACTACCATTCAAAAAAATCCAGACAGCCGTCGAATGATTATCAGTGCCTGGAATGTGGCCGATCTTCCAAAAATGGCGCTGATGCCTTGTCATACCCTGTTTCAATTTTACGTAGCTGATGGAAAATTGAGTTGTCAACTTTATCAGCGCAGCGCCGATGCTTTTTTAGGCGTGCCCTTTAATATTGCCTCCTATGCCTTATTAACCATGATGATTGCGCAGGTATGCGGACTAGAATACGGTGATTTTGTGCATAGTTTCGGTGATCTTCATCTCTATAATAATCATCTGGAGCAGGCTAACCTGCAGTTAAGTCGTACCCCATTTCCACTGCCTCAGATGAAAATCAATCCGGCCGTAAAAGATATTTTTTCTTTTCAGTATTCCGATTTTACGATAGAAAATTATCAGTTTCATCCCGCTATCAAAGCACCGGTAGCCGTTTAATTTTTTCATGATCAGCTTAGGCTGCAATAAAATACTCTATGCGAATTTCTATGATTGTTGCGGCTGCGTTGAATAATGCCATTGGATTGGAAAACCGGCTTTTGTGGCATCTCCCCAACGATTTAAAGTTTTTTAAAAATAATACCTGGGCTTTACCGGTAATTATGGGAAGAAAAACCCTGGATGCGCTTTCTGGCAAACCACTGAATGGCAGAATGAATATTGTAATTACCCGCCAAGCCGATTTTGCACCCGAAGGTTTTTTGGTTGCCCATGATATTCATTCGGCCTTGCAAATTTGTAAAGACGCGAATTATCGCGAAGTGAATATAATCGGTGGGGGAGAAATTTATAAGCAATACCTGCCACTGGCACATCGACTATTGATTACCCGGGTAGAAGTTGAACTTACTGGGGATGCCTTTTTTCCGGAGATTCCAGCAGCTGATTGGGAAATGATTTCCGACGACCCACAGCCTGCAGATGAAAAGCATGCATATCCCTATCGATTTCAGGTTTGGGAAAGAAAACATAAAGGTTCTTAAAATGGAATTTATAGCCGTTGCCTATGTTTGCACCCTACTGGTTTTATTGCCCTGGTTACTAAAAAGCACTTCTGTTTGGGCTCGATGGGTTTTACATGCAATGAATGTATGGCTTCCTCTTTATAGTTGTTCACTCGCTCGCATTTGGTGGCAACTGATTCAACTGGCCCGAATGTTTCCGAATAAAACTGGCACTCCACCCCTCAAATGGTATGAATGGGTAGATAGTTTTATGATCCAGCAATTGATAATCATTTTTCTTCCCATCCTTTTCTTTTGGAAAAAGTGGCGGGGCAACCTCCCATTGAGCATTTTTTTAGGGGCTGTTGTTTATTTATATCATCCTTACCATAACTGGAATCTTTTTCGATGGGAGCAGGGTGTTTGCATTTGGATTAGTTTGTTGTTTATATCCCTTGCAGCGCTTTGGCTTACCCAACAAATTCCGGATAAAGACTCCAATACCCATGTATAATATTTTTCAATCGGGGATACGATATATTAAATATTGGATTACTGCCTCCAATGGAAAAGGGCATGGAATACACTCCCCTTTTGTGTTTGAATTGGTTACTGGGGTGTTACAAGATGAGCGGGTATTTTATGCGTACGCGAACATTGAACAACAGCGCGCCCTGCTCTTGCATAACCAGCAATTACTCGAAGTAAACGATCTGGGAGCCGGGTCAAAAGCAGGCACCCACCAGCAACGTAAAGTATCCGAAGTGGCTGCCCGCTCGCTCAAGCCACCCAAATATGCGCAGTTGCTTTTTCGCATGATTCAACATTATTCATGCAACCAAGTATTGGAACTAGGTACCTGTTTAGGCATCACTACTTCTTATTTAGCTGCGGCATCTACTGAAGTGTCGGTAACTACTATGGAAGGAGTAACAGCTTATGCGAAACAAGCACAATCTGTTTTTGAGGCACTTGATTTGAAGAATATTCAACTCGTAGCAGGTAATTTTGATCATACACTTCACCAAGTGTTGAATTCAACTACTCTTTTTGATTTTGTTTTTATTGATGGGAATCACCGACTGGAACCTACTGTTCGGTATTTCAACCAAATTTTACCCAACCTACATGCTAATAGCATCGTGGTAATGGATGATATTCATTGGAGTAAAGAAATGGAACAGGCATGGGAAACCGTTCAGCAACATCCTTCTGTATCCCTCACGATTGATTTGTTCTTTATCGGCATCGTATTTTTTCGTTCTGAGCAAAAGGAGAAAGAACATTTTACCATTCGCTTTTAATCTACCGCAGCTAACGCCTGCAGAATATCTGCCAGGATATCGGTTGCTTTTTCTAGTCCTACACTAATTCTAATTAACCCCGGCGTGATATGAACTGCCTGTCGCTCAGCTTCAGAAAGTTTTGAATGGGTAGTACTGGCCGGGTGAGAAGCAATGGAACGGGTATCTCCTAAATTAGCCGTTAGGGATAACATTTGTAAGTGGTTGAGAAATTTTTTACCAGCTTCTAATCCGCCCTTTAATTCGAAACAAAGAATGCCGCCTCCACTTGTCATTTGTTGTTGGGCGATGGCTACCTGAGGGTGACTGGCCAAAAAAGGATAACGCAGGGTTGCAATTGCTGGATGTTGTTCTAGTTGTTGGGCAATATACAACGCGCTGGCGGAATGTCGTTCCATCCTAACCTCGAGTGTTTCGATGCTCTTGCTTAAAACCCATGCATTAAAGGGCGATAAAGCGGGACCGGTACTTCTACAGAATAAATAGAGTTCTTTTATCAACTCTTTTTTTCCAACA
>CAIUKP010000335.1 GCA_903899675.1 uncultured Bacteroidota bacterium
AGGTTACGAATAGTTTTGTGCACCAGGGCGAAATTGGAATATATACCGGGGTAGGGCATTATTTTGGTGACCTAAACTCCAATGCCAACATCAACCGACCCAAGCTGGCGGCTGGCTTTTTCTTTCGTAAACAATTGGGAGGCTATATTTCTTTGCGACTTTCGGGAGAATACCTGCAACTTGGTTACTCGGATATCTACAGCAAAAATCAGGTGCAGCAAATACGTAATCTCAGCTTTAATTCAGATGTTTGGGAGGCCTCCATTTCTGGCGAATTCAACTTCTTTAATTTCCGGCCCGGCATAGAAGGCTATTCCTTTACCCCCTATTTGGGTTTGGGAATTGGTGCTTTTTCTTACGATCCCTATGCTTATATGGCCAGTGAGAAATATTATCTCCGACCATTAGGTACAGAGGGGCAGGGCAGCAGCCTTTACCCAGATTTACAGATTTATAACCCCATTGCCATTTGTGTTCCATTTACCGTAGGCGTTAAATATGCCCTGGATGCTCGAGTGAATGTATTTGCCGAATTCACCTACCGCTTTACCAATACAGATTATCTAGATGATGTAAGCGGGGTATTTGCACCCGATGCCTTTCCTCCCTTACCCGACGGATCTCCCTCACCGGGCTTTTTATTACAGGATAGAAGCTATGAAACCGGTTTTTCCATTGGAACAAAAGGTCGACAAAGAGGCAATAGCGTACAGCCGGATTCTTATGCCAGCTTGAAAGTAGGGGTAGCATTTAACCTCGAAACCTATCGCTGCCCCCCACCTCCCCGCGGTCGCTAAACCAGACTAAAAAGCAGGGGGATAGCATTTTTAAGTAATAATATCCCTTCAACCACTTGATTTTGTTAACTTTGCCCCCTTAAACTTTCGAGAGTATGGATCAGGGGCTTATCAGCCAAATTAACCTGCAACGCCTGCCTAGGCATATTGCTATCATAATGGATGGGAATGGACGATGGGCAGAAGAGAAGGGAAAGGATCGGCTGTATGGGCATTATCATGGCGTTGAAAGCGTGCGAAACATAGTGGAAGGAGCTGCAGAACTGGGCATTCAATTTCTTACTTTGTATGCTTTCAGTACAGAGAACTGGGACAGACCCCCGCTGGAAGTAGAGGGTTTAATGCATCTTTTGGTAGAAACCATCCGAAAAGAAGTGCCTACCCTAAATAAAAATAATATCCGGTTACACGTAATTGGCGACCTCGAGCTACTGCCTGCTCAAGCACGGCAGGAAATGCAGGAAGCGCTGGATCTTACAGCAGCCAATAATGGACTGCAATTGATTATGGCCCTAAGCTATAGTAGTAGGTGGGAACTGGTACAAGCTGCCAAATCCATAGCCGCAGCAGTTCAGGAAGGGAAACTAAACACTTCACAAATAACTCAAGAAACCTTCCGTGAACACCTGGCTACCCGCGTATTTCCCGACCCAGAATTGATGATCAGAACCAGTGGGGAATACCGAATCAGTAACTTTTTGTTGTACCAGCTTGCCTACGCTGAACTCTATTTTACCCCCACTCGATGGCCGGATTTTAGAAAAAACAATTTATATGAGGCAATCATAGATTTTCAACAAAGAGAGCGCCGTTTTGGCAAAACCGGACAACAAATTCAGCAGGATGCCCCAATTGTATAATATTTATAAGCATAATCACACGAATAGGGGGGTTTTAACAAACACTTTTCATTATTCCCGTTAATTTGCCCCGCCTTATAATCTTAACTAACTGAAGCTATGTGCACCGATGAAGCTTTCGGGTACATAACAAAACATATACGGATGCCCAAAGTGTTAAAATTTTTATTGCCTGCTCTCTTTGTAACGCTTGGCAGCATTCCGGTTTGGAGTCAAGAGACTACAGGGAGAGACACGTCTATTACCAACATCAATGCCGACCTGCTGAATATCTTTAATCAGAAGACACCCAAGCGCTATAAAATTTCGGCAGTAAAAGTAATTGGCAACCGGTTTTTCGACGAAAACCTCCTCATGTCAATCGCCAATATTAATCCGGGAGACGAAATAACTATTCCGGGAGGCGATAATTTTTCTAAAGCCATTAATAAACTTTGGGCCCAAAAGTATTTTAGTAATGTTGAAATTTTTATCACCCGGCTAGAAGGCAAAAACATTGAAATAGAAATTGCTGTAACAGAAAGAGCCCGACTTTCTAAATTTACGTTTAAAGGGGCAAGAAAAGGGGAAACCGATGATTTATCTGGTAAAACAGGCCTGGTTCCCAACCGAGTTGTTACGGAAGACATGAAAATTTCAGCTGCTGAAGCGATTAAAAAGTATTATGCAGATAAGGGTTACCGCGATTCAAGGGTTCGTATTGTTGAAAAGCAGGATTCTGCACTCGACAATACCTTGGCACTCGAATTTTTGATTGACAAAGGCCCCAAAGTAAAAATCAACAACATAAATTTCGGCGGTAATACAGTAGAGGATTCAAAACTGAAAGGTCAGTTCAAGGATACCAAAGAAAAATCCCGCCTTACCCTTTTCCCGGTTCAGGATAAAGGACAAATTGTGATTCCAAAAAATTATACGTTTGAAGAGTATATGAAAGAGAAGGGATTTCTCACTTTCACCAAAACCAAAAAGGTGTTAGACCCCTATGTACGTGTTAAGCTGAACTCTGCGAAATTCGATCAAACTAAGTACATAGACGATAAAGATAAAATTCTCGAATACTATAATACCCTTGGCTATCGGGATGCCGTGATTGAAAAGGATACAGTATATTCTACCGGTCGTGGCAATATCAATATCGACATTAAAGTGGCAGAAGGCAGAAAGTATTATTTTGGTAATATCACTTGGAGAGGAAATACCAAATACTCAGATTCTGTTCTCTCATCTATTTTAGGCATTCGAAAAGGGGATACCTACAACATGGAAATCTTGAATAAAAGGCTGGGTAAAGGTGGTGGACCAGAAGGCGGAGATATCAGTGGATTATACCAAGATGATGGCTACCTATTCTTTAGAACAGAACCGATTGAAACTGCTGTTTACAACGATACCATTGATTTCGAATTGCGCATTATTGAAGGGCCTCAGGCTACGATTAAAAATGTTCGCATTACCGGGAACGAACGTACCAAAGAATATGTAATCCGCCGCGAACTGAGAACCATCCCCGGTGAAAAGTTTCGCCGTACCGATTTGGTTCGTTCACAGCGTGAAATTGCCCAGCTGAATTATTTCGATCAGGAAAAAATTAAAATCGAACCCGTTCCCAATCCCGACGACGGAACAGTTGATATTAACTATGGGGTAGTAGAAAAATCAAGTGATCAGCTGGAGTTGAGTGCTGGCTGGGGTGGGTATATCGGACTTACCGGTACACTCGGAGTATCTTTTAATAACTTTTCACTTAATAATATCTGGAAAAAAAAGGCCTGGGATCCTTTGCCAATGGGTGATGGACAAAAACTCAGTTTGCGTGTGCAAAGTAATGGAAAGGCATTTAGAAGCTATAACTTCTCCTTTACTGAGCCCTGGTTAGGTGGTAAAAAGCGAAATGCCCTTACTTTCAGCGTTTATAATACCAAGTTTGGCCAAACCTACGATCCGTATACCGGACAATATAATCAGAACATAGCCGATCAACGGTATATTTCTACAACGGGGGCAACGGTTAGTATTGCTCGGCAGTTGAAATGGCCCGATGATTACTTTTCACTTACAACAGGACTCAACTATACTCGGTATAAGTTGAAAAACTATGCAATCGATCCTACCAATCTGCCAGGGTTTGATAATGGATATGTAAATAACTTGAATTTGCGGGTTGCTTTACAGCGTTCGTCTGTTGACTTTCCCATGTTCCCTCGCTCGGGATCTACTTTCTTATTGAGTTTGCAGATTACGCCGCCTTATTCTATTATAGACGACAACCTGAACAACGATCAGCCCTATAAATGGCTCGAATACCAGAAATGGCGATTCAACGGTGAATGGTATATTCCATTTGGACGCCCGCACGGCGCAGAGCGCAACAAGCAACTGGTAATGAAACTCGCTGCTAAATTTGGATATGTGGGCAGATTTAACTTGAACTCTAAAGTATCACCCTTCGAACGCTTTCAGGTGGGGGATGCCGGCTTAAGCAACCAGTTTGCCCTGCTGGGATATGATATCATTGCTCATCGCGGATATCCGGTTTACGACAACTCGAACCCTTCTATTAATCCCGACAGACAATACGCTACTCAGTATTTTACTATTTTCAATAAATACACCATGGAGCTTCGGTACCCGCTGAGCCTTAACCCCAGCAGTACCATCTATGCCCTTGGATTTTTTGAGGCCGCCAATGGCTGGTATTCTATGAAAGAGTATAATCCTTTCCGCCTTAGAAGGTCGGTGGGAGTGGGAATGCGCTTCTTTTTACCCATGTTCGGACTACTCGGATTCGATTATGGCATAGGATTGGATAGGATAACCTCGGGAGGAGCACTGAAAGATGCCGCAAGGTTTACGTTTATGCTTGGATTTGAGCCTGAATAGGTTCGGCACCTTAAGTGATAACCTTCTGATTTCCAACACTTAAAAACATTTATATGAAAAAAATTCTCCTTCTTTCCTTATTGGCAAGCGCCTTTGCATTTAACGTTCAGGCCCAGCGGTATGCTGTAATTGACACTAAGTACATCCTGAGTAAGATTCCCGAATACCAGGAAGCCGACAAAAAAATGCAGCTGATTGGCGAGCAGTGGCAAAAAGAAATCGACGACAAACAGGGAATTCTCGAAAAAATGTATAAAAACTTCGAAGCAGAGCAATTTATGCTTACCGAGGAGCTAAAAAAGAAGCGCGAAGATGAGTTGTTTGTTCGGGAAAAAGAACTGCGGGAACTGCAAAAAAAGCGTTTCGGATACGAGGGCGACCTATTTAAAGAGCGCCAGCGACTGGTAAAGCCTATTCAAGATAAATTGTACAACGTAATTCAGAAACTGGCCGTGGCCAAATCTTATGACTTTGTACTGGATAAAAGTGAAGGAATAACCATTATATTTGCCGACCCTAAACTCGACAAAAGTGCGGAAGTGCTGAAAGAGCTAGGAATAAAATAAGTTGCTTTCTAATCGATCATCAATAATAACTATAATAAACATTCAAATGAAGAAGTTACTTTTTGTATGGGTGGCAACCTCCGCCATCTTATTTTCAGCCGGCAGTGCCTCTGCACAGCAGCCGGTTAAAATCGGATATTTCGACGAACAGCAGGTGCTGGGTCTGATGCCGGGAATTGATAAGGTTTCTCAGCAAATTGAATCCTTTCAACAGGATTCACTTAAAGATGAGTATGATTGGACCTACAAGAGCTTTATGCGTCAAGACAGTAGCTTTAAAAAAGATTCTGCTGGCATGCCACCCAAAGTAAGAGAAATGGCCTTGGCTGAGTTGAATAAAAACCGCCAGAAGCTGGTGTATTGGCAACAGTATTCTCAGGAGGCATTAGGTCAAAAGCAGGAACAACTGCTGCAGCCTTTTCGGGTTAAAATTCTTTCTGCCCTCAACGAAGTAATTGCCGAACAAAAGTATACTCTGGTATTGAAAAGTGATGCTCTTTCACCTTATGTAAATCCTCCATTGTTGGATAATTTAGCCATTCGCGTAGCTATTAAGCTGAAACTCGCCTTGCCTAAAGAAGCAGAAGATGCCTGGAGAGCTGCCGGAGGAACTGGATTACCTGCTGCTGCGCCTGGAGCTGCCCCCAAAGCACCTGCTGCCGCTCCAAAGCCTAAAGCATAATTTTTATCTTACACGATATTTTATAAAAGAGCCCCTTCCTAATGAAGGGGTTCTTAATTTTAGGTATGAGTAGCACGAAGCCCATCGGAGTTTTTGATAGCGGATATGGAGGACTTACCATATTGAAAGAGCTGGTGAAAGAATTGCCAGCGCATGATTTTATGTATGTAGGCGATAATGCCCGAGCTCCCTATGGATCTCGCTCTTTCGAAACCGTTTATCAGTATACGTTGGAAGCTGTTCGCTGGTTTTTTTATCAGGGTTGCGAGTTGGTGGTGTTGGCTTGTAATACGGCTTCTGCAAAAGCCCTGCGAACCATACAACAACGCGACTTGCCCTTCATCGATCCCACCAAAAGAGTACTGGGTGTTATCCGGCCTACCACAGAAGTGATTGGCAACCTTACCAAAACCGGCTCGGTGGGCATTCTAGGCACTTCTGGTACCGTTACCAGTAATAGTTATCCAATAGAGATCCATCATTTTTTTCCGAACTGCCAGGTATATCAGGAAGCTTGCCCCATGTGGGTACCCCTAATTGAAAATGGTGAAGCCGACCAGCCCGGTGCCGACTATTTTGTACAAAAACATTTGCAGCAGATCCTGGCACAGTCACCCAATATCGATACCCTATTGTTAGCTTGTACCCACTATCCTTTATTGCTGAAAAAAATTGAACAGTTGCTGCCTACACAAATTCGGGTAGTTACCCAAGGTGAAATTGTGGCCAAAAGCCTGGCCCAATATCTTGTGCGGCATCCCGAAATCAAACAGTTATGTACTCAATCTGCAGACTTACAATTTTATACTACCGATTCTCCAGCAGAATTTGAAAAGCAGGCAACGCTGTTTTTTGGGGCACCTTTAAAGGCCTATCACACCGATTTAACAGTTAAAATGGACTCTAAAGGGCTGTAAAAGAGCTTTTTTGCGTAAAAACCACGATTTTCTCTTGTGGAAAAACATTTATTCCCCTACCTTTGCCGTCCTTTCACAAGCAGCAGTATGGTGACTGCGGCAATGAAATGAAACCAAATTTTGGGGCTGAAAAAACAAACCAATGAAAAGAACTTTCCAACCACATAAGCGTCGTCGCAAAAGCGTACACGGCTTTCGCCAGCGTATGGCAACTGCCAACGGAAGAAAGGTGCTAGCCAGTCGTAGAGCAAAAGGTCGCAAAAAACTGACTGTTTCCAGCGAAAAAGGATTGAAATAATTCCTTCGGCTTCGGTTCATCCATAAAAAATTTGCGAAAATGCCTCATCTTTAGGGTGAGGCTTTTTTTTGAGTGTTATGACGGCCCACAACAATACATATCCCCGAAACGAAAAGCTGAAAAGTCGCAAGTTAATACAGCAGCTATTTGCTGAAGGTAAATTTGTAACCGCATCCCCCATAAAATGTTTTTACTTGGCTAATCCTTCGGAGCTTTCCGAAACCCTTCAAACAGGAGTAGGGGCCAGCGCCCGCAACTTTAAGAAGGCCGTTCATAGAAATCGAATCAAAAGATTATTGCGCGAAGCCTATCGACTGAACAATCAGTCCCTTCATCAAAAACTCGAAGAAAAGAAAATCCGGTTGGCCCTTTTTATTCTATTTATAGGTAAAGAGCTGCCCACCCAGCCCGCTATTGAAGTCGCTGTGCAAACAGCCCTTGAAAAACTCCGTAAAAATTTCGAATAGGAATTTTTATTGTATTCGCTATTCTCGAAGCAGCGATACCGCCATTTTCTACTTTTCTTTATCTAGTGTCATGCGTTTGCTATAACTTAGAAAGTAATCGGATCGATGACCCCTAATTATATCTGTATGCCCTTTCGAAAATTATTGGTAATAGGTGCCTGGCTATGTATTCAGAATATTTCTGCGCAAAGCTTGCCTGATAAAGACTGGCTGGTGCAGCCGATAACAGATTCGGTAACCATTGATACAAGCCATCAGCAATTTGTTATTTCGAATGGCTTGCTAAGAAGAACTTTTTTGCAACAGCCCAACCTAGCTTGTGTAGATTTTTTGAATCTTACCACGGGTCAACAATTGATTCGCAGCATAGAACCAGAAGCTCGTTTGGAAATTAATGGAGTAACCTATCAGGTTGGTGGCGCGCGCGGACAAGCAGAAAAAGCATATTGGCAAAACAGCTTTTCTAAAAATCTCAGCAGTTCCGACAGTGATTTCCATTGGGTGCGTTGGAGTGTATCCGCTATTCAGCCCAGAATGAAAGGGAAAAGCAACTATCCCTCACCTGCCGGAAAAGAAATCGCATTTTTGTATACGTCTTCACTACCTGCCTTACAAGGATTACAGGTTACGGTTCATTATGCCCTTTACCGGGGACTGCCATTGCTAGAAAAATGGCTTACACTGCAATATGCAGGAAAAACAAACTTGAAGCTGAACCGGGTAGTGCATGAAGTGCTGGGCTTGGTGGAAGAGGAAAGTGCGGTGGTAGGAAAACCCACGGAAATGAAAAAGCAACATGGCATTTATGTAGAAACCAATTATGCTTTTAATAATGCCATGCGGTATGATATCAGCGATCAAACCACTCATTGGAAAACAGATGGGAATTACACTTCTCAGGTAAATTACAATTTCGAAACTCCCTGCTTACTAGAAATTTATCCTGAAAATGCGCCAGGCATTGAAATAGCAAGCGGTGAAAGTTTTGAGTCGGTGCATACCTGGGAATTGTTGATGGATAGCTACGATCGGCAGCGCAGAGGATTGATGATTCGAAAAATGTATCGAACCATTGCTCCCTGGGTAACCCGCAATCCTATATTCATGCACCTGGTTAGCAGAAAAGACGAAGAAGTAATACAGGCAATCGATCAATGCGTAGCAACTGGCTATGAGGCAGTAATATTGAGCTTTGGTAGTCACCTGCAAATGGAAGATACGGCTGTTGCCAATTTACAACGATGGAAAAAGTTGGCCGAATATGCCCATAAAAAAAATATTCTGCTAGGAGGATACTCTTTGTTCAGCAGTCGCCGTATCAGTGATGAAGACGATGTGATTGATGTAAAAACCGGAAAACCGGGCGGGGCATTTTTTGGCAATGCTCCCTGTTTTGGTAGTAAGTGGGGATTGGCTTATCGCGATAAAATAAAATGGTTTTTTGCACAAACGGGTTTTGATATTTGGGAAAATGATGGTCCCTATCCCGGAGATCGGTGTGCTTCGGAAACACATCCGGGACATAAAAACTGGGATGACTCTCAATGGAAACAAATGTTGATTCAGAAAGAATTATATCGATGGCTGAATGAAAGGGGTGTATATATCAATGCGCCCGACTGGTATTTTTTAGATGGCACCCATAAAATTGCGATTGGCTACCGTGAAGTAAATTTTTCTCTTTCGAGGCAACAACAAATCATCCTCAATCGCCAGAACATTCATGATGGCACCATTGAAAAAATTCCTTCCATGGGTTGGGGTTTTGTTCCCCTTACCAAATACCAGGGTGGTGGTGAAGAGGCCGTGTTAGAGCCACTCAGTGAGCATCTGAAGGAGTATGAACAATTGATGATGCAATATTATGGGGCCGGAGTGCAGGCTTGTTATAGAGGCCCCCGTTTATTTGATACCGACGCTACCCGAAAGATGGTTACTAAAACAATTGATTGGTATAAAAAAAATAGGGCGATTTTAAATGCAGACATGATTCAATTGCGCAGAGCCGATGGGCGAGATTGGGATGGATGGATGCACGCCGACCCTAGTCTTCCGCAAAAAGGATTGGTGATGTTGTTTAATCCAACCGATCAAACTATTTCCCGCACCATTGAATTGCCATTGTATTATACGGGAAAAACAAAGCAGGCAGTAGTGATAGACTCCAAGGGATTGACCACCCGTTATCGGTTGAGCAGAGATTATAGTATTCCCTTTACTTTTTCTTTGCCGGCAAATGGCTATAGCTGGTTTTTGATTGAATAAGTTTTCATGCTTGATTAGGTATTAGTATCTGGTAAGGATACGCATGCGGTAGAAGCTATTATTGATCAGCTTTGTTCAATCAACTACCTTATTCGATGGATATACTTTTTAAGGAATATAGTTATGCCATTATTGGTGCCTGCATGGAAGTGCATAATCACCTAGGCACCGGATTTTTGGAGGTAGTGTATAAAGACGCTATTGAGATAGAGTTAATCAAAAGTGGGGTGTATTTTGAGCGAGAGAAAAAGTATGAAGTTTTTTATAAGGGGAATAAATTGCTGCATTATTATATAGCTGATTTTGTGGTGGAGGAAACGGTGATTTTAGAAGTGAAAGCAGCGGCAGCGATTAGTCCTGTATTTATTGCGCAAACAATTAATTATTTGAAAGTGTCGGGGAATAAACTGGGGTTACTGATAAACTTTGGGGAGGCTCAGTTGAGGGTTAAGAGATTGGTGTTATAGAAATGGATGAAGTCAAGGATGAAAGCCACGGATGGCACGGATGGAGGCACGGATGGGCACGGATGGAGCCACGGATGACACGGATGGGCACGGATGGGCACGGATGGAGCCACGGATGGAGCCACGGATGACACGGATGGAGCCACGGATGCACGGAAGGGGGGAGTTATTCTTCGATGCCTGCGAAGGTGTTGCCTTGGCTGGGGTCGCCGGAGTCGAAGCCTTTTTTAAACCAGTACATTCTTTGTTTAGATGTTCCGTGGGTGAATGCGTCGGGAACTACATAGCCTTTGCTTTGTTTTTGAAGCCGGTCGTCGCCGATGGCATTTGCGGCATTAAGGGCAGATTCTAAATCTCCGGGGTCGAGGATATCACGGAGCTTATTGGCGTGATGTGCCCAAACACCGGCGAGAAAGTCGGCCTGTAATTCGAGTTTTACGGAAAGCTGATTGTACTCTTTTTCGGAAAGTCTTTTTCTGGCACTATGAACTTTTTGTGAAGTGCCGTTAAGGGTTTGTAAGTGGTGACCTACTTCGTGGGCAATCACATAGGCCATAGCAAATTCACCGGGGGCGTTAAACTTTTGGGCAAGTTCGTCGAAGAAGGAAAGATCTATATATACTTTTCTATCACCGGGGCAATAAAAGGGGCCCGAAGCCGAACTGGCTGCACCACATCCGGATTGGGTTTGGCCAGAAAACATTACCAGTAAAGGCTTTTCGTAACTACTTCCTTGCGACTGATAAATTGAGTCCCAAACGGTTTCGGTTAGTCCTAATACCACTTTAGTAAAGGAAGCCAGTTTTTCTTCTTCTGCACTGCGGGGAGCCGATGTACTTTGCGTAGGGGCAGAATTTTGGAGCTGGTTCACAACTTGTGAGGGGTCGCCACCCATAAAAAGATAAATCAGTACAATAATAATTCCTCCGATTCCACCGCCCATGGCAATTCCTTTGCCGCCGCCGCCCCTTCTGTCTTCTACATTATCACTTTCTTTATTACCTATCCAGCGCATACACTCATTTTTTGTAAATGTAAAACTTGTATTGGAAAAAATAATAGCACCTGGAAAAAACTACATAGGGGCTTGGCTAGAACAAATATTGGCTCAATGCAACGATTGAGGTTATTTTGGTATCATATATTTCACCCCCTAACAGGAAATATTATTGATTTCGGATACGTTAAATAGAAAAACGGGTAAGGCGCAAGACGCCCCCACGCCCTATTTTGTTAACAAATTGTTTATTCGTAGCCGAAAAGAGCGAATGAGCCAGACCGGAATAATTTATGTTTATTTTTAATGTTTCCTGCAAGAGTGCCAATATATCCTAATACTTGAAAAGCCTTACCAATGAAAGGGAAGTGGTTATTTATTGTTATAAGTGTAATTGCTTATGCACCCTTATTTGCCCAGATAAAAAATAATGGATCGCCTTTTTCATCCTGTGGTACAGATGGCTGGTACGAAAATGCACGTAAAGACACTGCTTTTGTCAGAAAAGAGCGCCAAACCAACGAGCAAATTCGAAATAGGATTCAGCAAAAACAATCCCTTACTTCGGGAAATACCTCAATTAAAAGTTTAGGTATTAAGCCTAAGCCCGGCGCTTCGCCATTTGCCAATATCTATGAAGTGCCGGTAGTTTTTCATATTGTGAGTGAAAATCCCGAGGCAATAACGGATGCAATGGTAAAAGCAGCGTTGGGTGAACTGAACGATGCATTTGCGCACCGGGGAGCCTATGGAGCTGACCCGCTGGGGGTAAGTTCGGATATTGAATTTTGCTTGGCCAAGATCGCACCCGATGGTGGGAATACAACTGGAATCAACCGGATAAAATCATACCTCGAAGGGTTTGATAAAGACCTGGAAACAGGTAGATTGGCCGAATTGTCGGATTGGAATCACCAGGAGTATATTAATATTTGGGTGGTAGGAAATATTCGCGCAGAAAACCCTGCTACCTTTTTTGATTGTGGCAAATGGAATAGAATTGGCGTGGGCGGATTTGGCGGACCTGGATTTGGGTTAGTAGTAGCCGGTTTGTCGGGTCCATTACTGGCGCATGAAATGGGGCATTACCTTACCCTATATCATACTTTCGAGGGACAAAACTGCGTGAACAACGACTGTACGAAAGATGGCGATTTGGTTTGTGACACGCCGCCAGACAGAAGCATTAATTCGTCTCCTTGTAATAGTCCAGAAAATTCATGCCGAACAGATACCCTTTCGGGCTTCACAAAAGATCAACCGGATAATATTTCCAATTTTATGGATTATGGGAGTCCATGTCCATCGGTATTTACGTATGGACAAGGAGAAAGGATGCGTACTTTTTTAGAGATTTTTGGAGGCGGCAGTTTATTAGCTTCCAATAAATGTGATCCTCCCTGTATTGGAGTGCCGCAGGCAGAATTTGAGTATAGGAGTACGCCTTATCCCAAAGCGGGCGAAGTAATAAATTTTAATAATCTTACATCGGGCAATGATCCTTTTGAGTGGTTGATCAATGGGGTTTTAATTGGCACTACTAAAGATATAAATTATACTTTTCCGGTTGCAGGGGTTTATGAGTTGAGTTTGCGGGCATATAATCCTGCGAGAACTTGTTATTCTACTTTTATTGCGAAAGTGAATGTGAATTGCGGAGTAGAAGCGCGGTTCTCTCCGGACAAACGAAAGGTTACCCATTCAGGCTCTATTTACTCAGAGCCGGTAACCTTTACCAATTATTCTTATGGGGGCACATCTTTTCAATGGTATTTAACGGATAGTACGGGGAATAATTTTAAGCCGGTTTCTTCGAGCAGAGATTGGGTGTATTCATTTCCGTCACCTGGGCTATACCGAATAAAATTAGTTGCCACGGATGGAGCCTGTACGGATGAGTCTCCAATTTACTCGGTAAACGTGATGGATGCGCGAGTGGATGGAGCGGTGTATTTATATGCTGTAAACTGTTACAAAAATGATAGTATACGAATAGTGTTTGCCATTGCGAATAATGGATATGATTCTATCCCTGCAGGAACAGCCATAAAATTTTATGATAAAATTCCAGGCCTTCCCGGAGGCACTCAGTTGGCACCGGATTTTGTGATTCCCAATGATATTTTAGGGAAATGCGGCAATGTTTATACGCATGTAGTGAAAGCCAGCAGAACTAAGCAAGATTCTCTGATGGCCATATTTGATGAGGCGAATCTTTTTAATGAATTAGACGAATCGAACAATGTGGCTTATCGAATCCGCTTCCAGCCAAAGCTATCGATAACACCAGCGGATACAATTGTTAACATCAATTCTGCCTTACCTGTTGTAGTAAAAAATCAGGCAAACGATCCACTGGCTTCGGTTGTATGGACGCCCGGAACCCTAGTAAACTGTGCCAGCTGTTTAAATCCAACAGTAACTGTAACTGATACCATGCGATTGGGATTAACACTTCAAACAATTTATGGGTGTGTGGATACTATCTCTGCCTATATAAAAGTGTTTCCGATTGATATGGACCTAAAAAAATCGGTGGTTAATTGTTATGCCACTGATACGATGATTGTGTCGTCTGATATTTATTTACTAAAGGGATATACTGCCCTCAAGCGACCTGTTCAAATGCAGTATTTTGATGATGACTCAACAGCAGGGGTAGGAAAGTTGATTGGTGTAGGCTGGATACCGGTTTCTACTGCGTTCCCTTCTGGGGTAGCAACCATCCGGCATTTGATTCCCCAAACCCAAACAGGAAAAGTATACAGCTACCTTAATGCAGCACAAACTGTATATGAGCCGAATATAAGTAACAACGCTATCAGTACTCCCTTTACTCCTTTTGCAATAAACATGACTACCAATCAGGTTAATTTATTGCGAAATGAAAAGATGCAGCTTTTTGTGATTAACCAGGGAGATACTTACAAAAGTATTCGTTGGTCGCCTTCGGGAGGGTTGTCGTGCGACACCTGCTGGAACCCAGTATTGTTTACATTATCCAACCGAAATTATACTATCACAGGAACTAATCAGTTTTACTGTGTTGATACAGCAACCCTTTTGGTGAATGTGTATTATCAATCTCATATCGCAATGCCCAATACTTTTTCTCCGAATGGGGATGGGGTAAACGATTATTTTTATGTGATATCAGGAGAAACTGTGGCCAGGGTAAATCAGTTCCAGATTTTTAGCCGATGGGGTGAGAAAGTTTTTGAAATCAGCAATATATTGCCAAATGATTATGTGGGTGGTTGGAATGGAATGTATAAAGGAAAGCCGGCACCTGCGGGTACATATGTATATGTGTTGATATTGGGATTAACCGACGGAACTACTGAAACCCAACGTGGTAATATAACTTTAATACGATGAGGACAAAGGCAGTAGGATTGCTTATATTAGGAATAAGTTTTGTTCATCTGTTGATGGCACAGGATCCGCATTTCTCACAGTTTTTTGCTTCTCCGCTTAGTTTAAATCCAGCCAATACGGGGTATTTTAATGGCGATTTGCGTGTTGCTGCTAATAGCAGAAATCAGTGGCCTTCTTTTAACAATGCGTATTCTACAATTACTTTTTCTGTAGATGGCCCTATCCTACAAAAAAGACTTCCCCTGCGCGATCGGCTGAGTTTAGGCGTTTTTGGGATGAGCGACCAGTCGGGCGGTGGTGTGCTGAAGGAGAATTATATGGCAGTATCAATGGCCTATAAGAAAGGATTAGATTATAATGGTGATGTAGCTATTACGGCAGGGTTTCAAATGACTTATGGAAGTTTTGCTTTCAATAGAAGTGTGGCAACACTGGAAGACCAGTTAGATGTAGGCGGATTTATTTTGCCTACCAATGATGTGGCAACTTTTGGAAATGAGAACAGAAAAGTGGCCGATATGCAGGCCGGCCTGATGTATTCAGGGCTGTTCGCAAATGACATCTATTTTTATGCTGGCGCATCGGTATATCATTTGCTCGAGCCATCGGTGGGGTTTGGAAATAACAGCTATCCGCTTAATAGAAGATATAATCTGCATTCAGGGGGCTATCTGCCACTGGGCCCCAATACTACCTTTCACTTTAGCACACAATATCAAAAGCAATACGATTACAGCGAATGGATGTATGGGGGAGCGCTGAGTTATTTTATTGCCTCCGGGGTTGATAGTTATGAAGTATATGCGGGTATGTGGATGCGAAACGGCGACTCGTATGTGCCCTATCTGGGATTAGAGTGGAATGGATGGCGTGCGGGATTTACCTACGATCTGGCATACGGCAACAATAAAATAAATACACCCTATAGCCGCTCTACTGAATTTTCTCTCATCTATCTGTATCGCAAAAACACTACCAACAAGGGCATTCGTTGCCCAACTTTCTAATGGGAATTTCGCTCCAAAGTTGTTCTAAAGCTCCTGGTTTGTTATCAATGCGCTACTATGGCTAATTTACTATCTTTAAGTGGCCAAAAAATTCAACCATGCGTTCTAAGCTATCGGGCTTTGTTTTATTATTCCTCACGGGATTTTCTTATGGGCAAAATACCTCAACGCTCATAACTGAGGTTCGTATCATTGATGGTACCGGGATTCCTGCTTATGTAGGCTCGGTGCGCGTTAATGGCAATCAAATAGTAGATGTTGGAAACCTGCAGGCCCTGCCTGGTGAGCAGGTAATAAAAGGACAAAACAAATTTCTTTGTCCTGGTTTTATCGATGCGCATAGTCACCACTTTTCTTCTTTGCGCGCATTTCCACAGGCCGCAGCTACCAATAATCAGGGAATCACTACTATTGTAATTGGGCAAGATGGCGGCAGCTATTCGGTAGACTCGCTGCGCAGTTGGATGAGCCAGCGAAAAGCTGCTGTAAATGTGGCTACCTACACCGGCCATACTACGCTCAGAGAACAGGTGATGGGCGAAGATCAACTTCTAAGGGCAGCCACCTCCGCCGAGATAAGTAGCATGCAACAAATGTTGGCCGAAGAAATTAAGAAAGGCTCGCTCGGGTTATCAACCGGATTAGAATATGAGCCAGCTTTTTATTCCTCTAAGGAAGAAGTGATGCTGCTGGCAAAAACGGCTGCCGCTCAAAAAGGACGATATATCAGTCATATAAGAAGTGAAGACGTAACGCTGCAGGATGCAGTGGATGAAATTATTCGCATCGGAAGAGAAACCGGTATGCCGGTGCAAATCTCCCACCTGAAAATTGCCCTTCATTCTCAATGGAATACTTCGGCAGCCCTTTTGCAGCAATTGCAACAGGCCCGAGTGGAAGGCGTGAATATTACAGCAGATGTTTATCCCTATACTTTTTGGAATTCTACGCTCAAGGTTTTATTCCCCTCTCGAAAATATACCAGCTTACCCGATGCTACACTGGCAGTTACCCAACTTTGTGATCCTGCCGGATCGGTGATGGTTCATTTTGCTCCGGTTCCTGCATATGAAGGGAAAACCCTTTCTCAAATTGCGCAAATTAGAAAAGAGTCGCCTGCACAAACCTTGATACAACTGATTGCAATGGCGGATTCTTTTCGAAAAGCCAATCCAACCTTCAGCGGATCGGTGGAAACCATTATGGGCAAAGCAATGACAGAAAATGATGTACGTAATTTTATCGCCTGGCCTTTATCGGTAATCTGTTCCGATGGTGGCAATGGCGGGCACCCAAGAGGCTATGGAACTTTTACCCGGGTATTGTATGAATATGTTAGCAAACAACCGCTGTTGAAGGTTGAAACGGCTATTTATAAAATGACAGGCCTCACGGCGCAACATTTAGGGATACAAAAACGCGGGGTAATTGCTCCGGGGTATATCGCCGACCTGGTTTTATTGGATATGGAAAAAGTAAAAGACCATGCCACGATAGAAAACGGAAAAGCCTTATCCGATGGGATCGATCAGGTATGGATTGGCGGACAGGTTACCTGGCAACATCAAAAACCAACCGGGAATTTACCGGGGGTATTTATAGCTAAAGAATAATTGGAACGTATGAAGGAGGCACTTTTGTTAACCAATGGATTACTGGTTCATTCCGATGCAAAAACGGCACATGGGCTTATTCGAGGAACAGAACGGTTTACCATTAAGGGAGTAATTGATCATGCAGCAACTGCCGGAAAAGATGCCGGGGAGTTGGTGGATGGACAACGTCGCGATATCCCTGTATTTGGCACTTTAGAAGCGGCCATACAAAATATTCCAACTGCAAATTGTTTGGTTATTGGGGTGGCAACTGTAGGGGGTCGGATACCGGGAGATATGTTATTGGTGATTGAAGCGGCTATTCGGGCAGGACTTTCGGTAGTGAATGGACTGCACGAATTTTTAACAAATAAGCCTGCCATTGTATCGCTTGCGGCAGAAAAGGGGGTGAGCTTAACGGATGTTCGAAAACCGAAAACTCGGGATCAGCTGCATTTTTTTACCGGAGAAATTTTTAAAATACCCATTCCGATTGTAGCCGTTATTGGGATGGATTGTGCAATGGGAAAACGAACAGCTGCCCGCATGCTAACCCAGGCAATTAGAAAAGTGAATCGGAAGGCAGAGATGATTTATACCGGACAAACCGGCTGGTTGCAGGGAGGTAAGTATGGATTTATTTTTGATTCAACCATTAACGACTTTGTTTCTGGTGAACTAGAACATGCAATTGTTAGTTGCTGGAAGGAGCAGCAGCCAGACATTATTTTTTTAGAGGGTCAATCTTCTTTGCGCAATCCCAGCGGACCTTGCGGATCTGAATTACTGATATCGGGCAATGCAAAGAAAGTAGTATTGCTTTGTTCTCCCAAGCGAAAGTATTTTGACAACGATGAACATTGGGGGCAGATACCTACTGTTGAGTCTGAAATTGCCATCATTCAATTGTTGGGATCCGAAGTAATCGCGGTTGCGCTGCATACGGAAGGATGTAGTATGGAAGAGGCTTTACAGTTTCAACAAACATATGAAAAACGATTGTCTGTTCCTGTTCTGTTGCCCGTTGAGCAAGGAGTAGATAAACTGGTTCCTGTATTATTGTCTCTTATCTAATTGTAATCGTATGAAAATAACTGCCGTACGTTCTTCACTTCGAAAGGTTCCTCTGAAAAAACCATATACAATAGCGTATAATACCTTTTCGGATGTAACGCTCGTTTTTTTTGAAGTAGAATTGGCCAATGGGATGATTGGATTTGGCTCTGCCAGTCCCGCAGAAGAAGTGGTAGGAGAAACTCCGGCACAAACAGCCGCCAATTTGCAGCTCGATTTTGTGCAACAGCTGGTGGGCAGAGATATCCGCCACTTTCAGCAACTGATTCAGGAAACCCGTGTGTTTTTCCCATTATTACCCGGTACGCAGGCAGCTATTGATATTGCTTTGCACGATGCGTTTGGACAATACCTGGGCATACCGATTGTAGATTTTTATGGTCAAAAAATAAAGGCGTTGCTTACTTCCGTAACGATTGGCATCAAGGGGGTTTCAGAAACCTTGGAGGAAGCGGAAGGATATCAGCAATCAGGGTTTCGGGTGTTGAAAGTGAAAACCGGATTACAGGTAGAAGAAGATATTGAACGCATTGCCAAATTATACGAAAGATTTGGTAGGTCGATGTTGATTCGGGTAGATGCCAATCAGGGTTATTCCATGGAGCAATTACAGCAGTTTATTCCTGCTATGCAACAATATGGCGTAGAGTTGATAGAACAGCCGCTGCCGGTTGGTAAGGAGGCTGAATTGGGTGTTCTGGATGCTTCTATACGAAATCGATTGGCTGGCGATGAATCTGTGAAGGATGCCGCAGCTGCATTGCGTTTCTGTAGTGAACAGAGGCCTTATGGCATTTTCAATATCAAATTAATGAAGTGCGGCGGAATTACCGGGGCTTTGCAAATAGCCAATGTGGCCGCAATTGGTGGTATTTCCTTATTCTGGGGCTGCAACGACGAAAGTATTATCAGCATCACAGCTGCGCTGCATGCAGCCTATTCCTGCGAAAATACGCGCTACCTCGATTTAGATGGCAGTTTTGATATCGCGCAAGACCTTCTTTCGGGTGGTTTTCGGGTGGAGGATGGCTATTTGTATCTAATGCCGGGGTCGGGATTGGGATTTAACCGGCCGGCATAAAAATACATAAGTCTTTGTTTATGCATTAGATTATTAGTATAAATAAACATTATTCATTTTAGCACCTATTTTTGCCGCACTGTGGGCATGGTTATCAAATGATTGCCCGTTTTCAGCAAGGCAACATGAATGCTTCCCCAACCACTTCTACTAAAGTTTACCCTGATTATTTCCGGGGAAAGGTATTGCATATAGTAAGCCGGCACCAAAAGCAGCAATATATTGAGCCCGTTCTTACTAGCCGTCTGGGATTTATTTGTAAAACCGTTTCGGAAGTAGATACCGATTTACTGGGTACTTTCAGCGGTGAGATAGCGCGTACACTTTCGCCGGAAGATTGTGCCCGAGAAAAATGTAAAATGGCAAGGGAGTATGTTAGTGATGGATATCTGCTGGCGTCGGAAGGATCTTTTGGGCCGCATCCTACCCTGGGATGGGTAACGGCCGGGGAAGAATGGCTGTTATTGTATGATATAGAGGAAGACGCTGAATTGATGGTGCGCGATATTACATTGGATACCTGCTTTTGGCGGGAAGCCATTTCTAATGAACAACAGTGTTTAGATTTTCTTCAAAGGGTGGGATTTCCGAACCAACGAGTGATTGTAAAATCTTCGCAGGAGCAACCAGAGATTGTATTTAAAAACGGAACTACCCCCGAAGAGATTGTACAGAATATGCACAACATGCTCAAGGAAAAGGGAAACTGTTATATAGAAACTGATATGCGGGCGATGTTTAACCCAACCCGTCAGCAGCATTTGAATAAGTTGGCCGGATTGCTGGCAGATAAATTGAATAGCGTATGTCCGGATTGCGGATGGTATGGATTTTCGGTAACCTCAGTAGAAAGAGGGCTCCCCTGCAGCTGGTGTGGTACACCAACGAATTCAGTGAGCAATGAAATATATACCTGCAAACGATGTAATTGTTACCAAAATAAAAAATTCCCTAAAGGCATTCAACAAGAAGACCCTCAATATTGTAATCAGTGTAACCCATAAATAACAATGGATCTGTCAGCATACATTCAATGGCTTCGGAGCGGAGAAGTGGTAGCTATACCTACCGAAACGGTATATGGTTTGGGGGCATCTATAGCATCTGAAGCGGCCATACTTAAAATATTTGAAACCAAACAGCGACCCCTATCCAACCCACTGATTGTGCATGTTGATAGTCCGGATGCTTTTTCCAAATATGCAACAGCCGTTCCGGAAGCGGTATATCAACTGGCAGCAAAATTTTGTCCGGGCCCAATCAGTTTTGTGCTTCCGGCTGCTCCTTCTCTATCGCCCTTGTTGTTGGGTGGACAAACCACGGTAGCATTGCGGGTTCCCAATCATCCCATTGCGTTACAACTGATTCGCGAATTAGGCACTCCGATAGCAGCCCCCAGTGCGAATCGGTATAAAGGATTGAGTGCAACAACGGCTCATGCAGTAGCGCTGGCAATGCCTGAATTAAAAGACCGGATTATTGATGGTGGTCGTTGTTCAGCAGGGGTAGAATCTACCATTATTGGTTTTGAACAAAATACGCCGGTGATTTATCGAATGGGAGGTATTACCAATGTGCAAATTGAAGAGGTATTAAACCAGCCAGTTGTATACAAGGGGCATGCCACCGGCAATCCAAAAGCGCCTGGTATGCAGTTGCGCCACTATGCCCCTGAAACCCCGATGGTAGTGGCCAATCAGTTGGCGCAGGTAGTTAATCAGTTGGCACCGGCTAAGTTGGCTGTATTAAGTTTCCGTCAAACCATCTCGCATCCCTCCATCATTGCGCAGGAAATATTATCTCCTTCGGGCAGTGATCAGGAAGCGGCTTTTCAGTTATATCATTTATTGGGCAAACTGGATGCAGCACAGCCAGATTTTATTGTAGCAGAGTGGTTGCCAGAGCAGGGCTTGGGAGCAGCCATTAACGATAAGCTGCGCAGAGGGGCAGAACGGGTAATATTTTGAAGTAGCATTTAAAAGTAAATATGAGTTTTCAATTACTAACTGATAATCTTTCTAATCCGGCGTTGTTGTTTTTTTTGTTGGGCATATTCGCTGTTCAAATAAAAAGTGATTTAGAAATTCCTTCGAACACCTCCAAGTTTATCGCATTGTATTTACTGTTTTCTATTGGATTTAAAGGTGGACAAGAGCTCGCGCATGAAACTTTTACGGCAGAAGTTTGGGGGAGTATCGGATTAGGACTTATGCTTTCTTTTTTAATTCCGATTTATACATTTTTCATTTTGCGCAAATCATTTTCGGTGTATGATTCGGCAGCTATCGCGGCTACTTATGGTTCGGTGAGTGCCGTAACTTTTGTAACAGCCGTGAGTTATTTAGAAATGCTTCGGCAACACTCGAGCGGACATATGGTAGCTATTATGGCCATGATGGAATCTCCCGCGATTATTGGCGCTTTGTTTTTAATGTCGAGATATCAACCTCAGGAAGACCGGCAAGGAGATACCCGGGGAGCATTGCGCCATGCGCTTACTAATGGCAGTGTGGTATTGATTTTAGGCAGCTTGTTAATTGGCTGGTTGGCCAATGCAAAGCAAGCAGAGGGCATTAAACCATTTACCACAGATATCTTTAAAGGGTTTCTGGCTATCTTTTTATTAGACATGGGCATCTCGAGTGGTCGTAAACTGCATTCGTTTTTACAAAATGGTTGGGCGCCGGTAATCTATGGTATTTGTATTCCGTTGGTGAATGGCATCATTACTTGCTGGCTGAGTGGCATGGTTACGCATGAAGTAGGCGATCGCTTTATGCTGGCTATCTTAGCCGCCAGTGCTTCTTATATAGCCGTGCCTGCTGCCATGAAAATTGCTGCACCCAAGGCCAATCCAGGTTTGTATATCCCTATGGCACTTGCCGTTACTTTCCCGTTTAATGTTACTATTGGAATGCCCTTGTATTACTGGCTGGTTACTATAACCTGATAGCATTACCGGTTAGGCTTTATGTAGATTCGATTGAATAATGGATTGTAGGGTATGCAAAGGAACTACCCCACTTTGTCTCCAGATTGGCAAACCATTTTTGTATAAGATAAGGGTAGGAACTCCGCTCACCTGTAATTCGGAAGCCAATGCATTATTTTGGTCAACATCAATTTTTATTATTCGAATCGCCTCTCCCATACCTGTCCGAAGCTGTTCTAAAATAGGGGCCATCGTTTTACAAGGCCCACACCAGCTGGCAGTAAAATCTACCAGCACCGGTTTGGGGCCATTGATTACCGAGCGAAAAGTTTCTTTTTCTGCCATGATTATAAAGGTGTTATTTAATCGAGTTGATTTTTGTTGTGGCCCTCTCGGGAATATCACAAAAACCAGTGTTCGGTAAATCCACTTTGCTAAATTAGCTAATCCCATTATTCGGCAGCAATAATAAATAAGTCAATGGTTCATTTGATAATAAAATCCTAATGAAGGAGTACCTTCGCGCTTATTTTGAATAATAGCGAAAAAGCAATGGCTAAATCAGTAGATGATTATATTCGTTCCGGTGAGGGAAGTTTGGTAGATGTGCGAAGCACGGGAGAGTTTCAATCCGGTCATCTGCCGGGTGCCATCCATATTCCGTTGGATGAAGTGCCAGCAAAAATGAAAATGATTGCAGCTATGCCTCAGCCTATTATTTTGTATTGCCACAGTGGCAATCGTAGCGGGATAGCTGCCGACTATCTTCAACAGCATGGCGTTGAGGAAGTATTTAACGGAGGGGGCATTTTTCAGTTAATGCATCTTATTCACCCCTCTATGGAATAACCCCCCTCGAATGCTGAAGCTTTTTGCCAACTATTTTTTGTAACCAATGCCCTCGTTGAATCTAAATAACGCATATCCCTTTTTCTCTTCATAGCCCGGCACATCCGAAAGCTGCGTTGCTGCTGCGTCTTCTGAAATGGGGGTAGTAAAAGGCATTTTACCAGATGGGTTAAACCGACCGGTAATTACATCCAGCAGCGCATCTTGGGTTGATCCGAAAGTGGCCAGCACAGACTGAATATTTTTTTTGGTTTGTGCATTGTATATTTCATCAATCACCCATGGGTTGGTATAATTTATTACCAGGGTTGTTGGCTTTTTGGCAGTAAGGGCATTAATATATTTTACATCTACTGAGTTTTTCGAGAGTGCGAGGTAAAGGGGACTGCCATCTGAATCGAACAGTGATTTTGAGCCTGGTGTAATCCACAGAATAATATGATCGGCTTCTTCGGGGGTGTTTACAAATGTAACCGGGTAAGAACCGCTTGCATCATTATAAACGGTGCTAGCAGATCCGCCTCTTTTTTGGTAGTACGATTCAAAGTAAATTTTTGTCGGCTTATTCAGTGGCAGAACCTGCTGTTCATTTCTGAGCAGTACTATCGACTTGCGCATGGCAAGGTTGGCCCTCGCTTGAAATTGTGGGTTCCCTACAATTTTTTCAGCAGCATCTTCATTCACGTAGGGGTTTTCGAATAGTCCCAGTTGAAATTTTTCAATCAACAAGCGTTTTACCGATTCATTAATCAGCGATTCACTTACCATACCTTTTCTTACGGTTTCGAGCAGCTCAGTAGGGTCGGCGGTTCCGGAATATAAATTGATGCCGGCTTCCAGCGTTTTTTTGTATCGCTCTTGGATGCTTAGGTTTTCGGCACCCCATGGCATCATTTCAATAGGGCCGGTATCGGAATTGATGATGCCTTTAAAGCCCAGGCTATCCCTTAATAGATCATGAATCACGGCTTTGTTGTACGCGTAGGCAATTTGTTCGTAGCGGGTATCTTTCGGAATAGAGTAATAGGGCATGATAGCCGATGTTCCGGCTTTGATGGCTGCCTTAAAGGGAATCAGGTTATTTTTAAAACGCCCACCGGGAAAGTGTTCATACTTGCCCCAGTCGAAATGCGGGTCTTGTCCGCCCACCCCGGCTCCACCTCCCGGAAAGTGTTTGGTGGTAAGGGCTACGGAGGAGGAAGACAGCCTAGGTCCTTGAAATCCTAACACAACTTCGGTAATCATGTTGGCAACCCAATTGGCATCCTCGCCAAAAGTGCCTTCTATTCTTTGCCAACGGGGTTCGGTGCTGAGGTCTGCCATGTACATATATCCTTTCCGTAATCCAACCGCAGCCCATTCTTGTCGGGCGATATCGGCGAATTCTCTTACCAGCTTTAAATCGCGCATGGCAGATAATCCCAGCTCACCAGGCCAGGTAGAAAAAGTGGTTTTGCCTACACTCAGTCCAATAGAGGCATCTTTGGTTATATGATTCCGAGGGTTAGAAGCAATAATAGCGGGTATTCCCAGCGGCTCACTTTCACAGAGAGCTTGTAATTTATTCGTCCATTCGGCAGTAATTCTTGCACTCACATTGGCGCGCATAATAAAATGTCGCAGATGAAATTGGCGAATACCCTTGGTGCTGCCAGCCGCCATCATATTTGGGGGCAGCGGTTTTCGGGTAAACATATTAATGCTTTGCACCAGATCTTCCTCATTAAAATCACTAGTGATAGGCTCTTTATTTTTAGGACCTTCAAACGACCAATCATTTTTTAAACGGGCCGAGCTAATCAGCATAAATCCAACTTTTTCTTCTAACGACATTTGAGTTAATAAATTAGCCGCTCTGGTATCCGCCGGCAGGCGCCAATCTTCGTATGCATCTAGTTGTCCGTTTTTATTTAAATCCTTAAACTGCTTTCCTTGGATGGTAAGTAATTTTGCCGCCCGATACCCCAATGTTGGCTGTTGGGCATTTAGAGAAACTGCACTCAATAAAAGTGCAAGTGGTAAACAGCAAATTCGGCCTAGCGTATTCATAATAAAGTAAATGGGTGCACTTAAAGCTATTTAGTTTTCTGATTCGGCAAGTTCAATAAATGCGAAAACGATTTCGGCTATCGATATACTATCTTATTATAATAAATAACATTGGGTGCATCCGGTTAGGGGCATAAAAAAAGTCACTCAAAAGTGACTGCAGCTAGAATCAATAAACGGCAAAGCGACTATTCAAATTCCAGTTCGTTCATGTTGTACTCCCAGCTAAAAATCAGCTCAGAAGTCGCTTGTTTTTTGTTAGTTGTCATTGGTATATTTTTAATTGTTTTTATTTGATTTCAGTACAATACCTACTTACTTTTTATGCAAATAAGATGCCAAAACAAAGTGGTTCGTTGCCCAGTTGCTACAATTGGGATGAACGGTAATTTACAAAATCAATCGTCTAAATATAATTAACAAAAGATTCAACAAAAGGTTGCAAAAAGGCAGTAAAAAAATCTAAAAACAGCAAATAGATGCAGAAAATAGCAAAATCGCGGGTTTTTATGCCTAAAGTAGCAGGAATCAGCGTTTGATAATAACAAACTCCACCCTTCTGTTCGTTTCCCGATCTTTATCGGTTATTTCCTCGGCAATAATTTTTTTACTGGCACCCATGCCTTTATAGGATAGACGGCCGCTGCTGATTCCGTTATTAATTAAGAACAGGTAAATTTCATGGGCCCGGTTGCGGGAGAGCACTTTTTCACCGGTGTCGATATCCAGTCCGTCTTCAGTTATTTCGGCACAGCAGATATGGCCCCTGATTTCAACTTGTAGGGTGGGGTTGTTTTTCATCACTTCCAACACCTCATTTAGCGTTGGCAGAGCAGAGGGTAAGAGGATATGTCGTCCCCCTTCGAAGTTGAGGTTATTGAGAATGATGTTGGATTTTCCTTCTTTGATTTGTTCCTGCAAGGCTTTTACGGGAGGGGCGGGAATGTCAACAGCTGTTTGTACAATTCCGGTAATTTCAACAACTCGGTTGAGTTGGTTTCTGGCTGCGACATGTAATTCCTGTTCGGCAATCGGACTCCTTTTTCCCAGCGCAACTCTTTTAGTGATTTGAGCTGGAGCAACACCGAGCTCCAACAAATATTTTTCTACTGCCGCCACTCTGCGGGCTGCCAGGGAATCATTGTAAACAAAATTACCTCGGATATCGGTTCTGCCGGTAAGGGTAATGCCGGAAATACTTTTATAATCGGCAGCTAATTTCTGTAGCGTTGCGGCTGAAACAGGCATAATTACTGACTGGTCAAAATCGAAATAGATTTTTCCGAGTATGCCTTCTGTTTGCGAAATAGCGCTAACGGAAATAATACTGCATAGCACAAAGGCCAATGTTTTTGCTAACATAGGTAGGATTTATATACGTAAAGATAGTTACCCTGTGGGTTCATTGTTACCAGGGGGAAAGTCCTAACAATTTTTTACCTAAATCATTTAATTCGGCGGTTGCATACCGGGTTTTTTCCCAATTGCGGGGATCGCCCGGAAAGGCATATCCTTCAGGTGCTATGCGGTTTTGCCAGGACTGAACTCTCCATTGTTTGAGTACCTCATTATCTTCTTCGGCAGGCATCATGGATAAATATTGTGCGATGCGTACTTTATCCTTACTCAGGTTCGGACGAATGCCATGGGGTTCAAGGCTGTTGAAAATAAGCAGGTCTCCGGCTTCGAGGGGTACTTTTACCAAATCAAATCCGCTTACATCGGGCATAAAATGATTTCGGTCGGCCGGTTGGGTAAGTTTCCAGGTGTTGAAATTTCTGTATAATTCTGGCACACATTGAAATCCGCCCATATTTTCATCTGTTTGATCGGCAAGCGCCAATACTCCCTGAACATTTACCGGTTTGGTTTCCGGATCATAATCCCAATGAATAAACCCTTTGTACTCAAATCCAGGCTGAATTGGGAAATTCAGGTTGGCACGGTCGATGCTTACCCATAATTTTTCTGTACCCCAGATATCTACAAATGCGTCGTACACTCTTTGTACCTGACGATTATTCCAAAGATGCTGGTGATTATATACTTCTACCATTCCGGTATTGGCCAGTTCCTTCATTTTCATTTCGGCACGCGGGGGTGTATACCAAGTGGCAGGATTTGCCGGATCTTTCTCTTCAAATTCCCATAAAAATGCGGCAGTGGCTGCAGCCTGTTCTTTAGAAACGGCTTGTTTGATTACCACATATCCATTGTGCTTCCAAAAATGCCAATCATCTTCGCTTAATACCCGCAATGGTTTTCCATTACTTCGGTCGTTCAGCTGAATCGCACTGCTTTTGGCGGTAGAGGGATTGCCAGGAATATCTTTATGTGCATTGGTTGGGGCCATGGTGGGTACCATCGTGGGCACCATTGTTTTTTGTTCCATATTGCCAGGGGTAAGTAATTATTTAATTAGATTTTGTAGTGTTTCTCGAATAATTGCCATGGTTTGAGGTCCCACACTCATACTGGTTAGATACTGGCTATGCGGAATGGTATTGCCGGTTTCAAAAAAACTGGGCTTAAGAATATAACCCAGGGCATCCTGTGAAAGACCCAAGATCATTTTTGGTCCGGTATTTTTCATCAGTCCACGTGTACTTAAACTGAGCGCCGGAGAGGTTTCTCCGGGATGTGTGGCCATGGCAGCATTGCCGATAGCTGCATAGGCAATTTCAGAATCTACACTATCGCTAAAAACTCTTTTAACTACACCCGCTTGAGAAAGCTGTTGAAAGCCTTGATTCTGCAGCGGGAATTTCACTAACTGACGGCGAAACACCAATTGACTATTACTCAGGGTTTGTGGTTGTTTCAATCTGCTTACCACATAAGCACCTAACTTTTCGCCTATTTTCATTGCCTGTGCATGGCTTTTAGGTACGTCTTCGGGTTGCACCCATCCGCCGATGGCGCCCTGTAAAAATAAATGGATACCGCCCTGAGCAGAGTCGGCATATCTATAATATCCACCCACGTAGTCGGCACTTGCGCCTGCAGCCACATCATCTAAAATAGTGGGGTGACAGGCAAAGTTTACCAGGGTTACAATGTTTTTATTCTGAGCATCTTTAAACTGAAGAATGGTGAGGGTTCTGTCGAGCAAGCCCGGTTCGGAAATATTTTTTACCCAATCTTCTCCAAAACTGCCTACTGCATATCGTCCGATACCAGAGCGGCGGGTATTCCAGGCTTTTTGCAAAGCAACTACGGCCTGGTTTACTATTTTTTTCATGTGGGCCTCATTTACACCACTATGCATAAGGTCTTTTCCCCATAGCCCTACCACATCCGGACCAGAGTGGGTATGGGTAGATGACATAATAATTTGTTGAGCCGGAAAACCAGGAATTGCTTTGGCCACTTTCTCGCGGATTTCTTGCAGCTGCGGATACATCAAGCCAATACAATCAAAGGTTAGCATACCTATACTGGTTTGATTGTTACTGATAACAACCGCCTTTACATATAAATTATCGGCTACCTCAATAAACTTTCGGTTGTTTTTTCCACCGGCGAAATACAGGCTATCGCTATCGGGATTAATGTTTTCTTGAGCAGCTCCTACCCGAAAGGTTTGGGCATTCATTTGGAAAGTAAGCAGGGTGGCAAGTACAGCCAGGAAAAGGCTTTTTTTCATGAAATACTTCTTAATTCACCTAAAAATTACACAGATATTCTCATCCCGACAATAAAATTTGCACTTCTTTATTATCTTACTGCCCAAAATCAATCACATGGCTGATAAAAGCAAATTATTAGAACTGGTACAAGCGGGATACAGCTTTAAGGGAGAACACGCAAAAATTGGACGTGCGATGTTCCAAGGGGAAGTGGTGCCAGATGCAGATATTTTTCTGCCTTTGAAAACGTTGAATCGGCATGGACTGATAGCGGGCGCAACGGGAACGGGTAAAACCAAAACCTTGCAGATGATAAGTGAGTGCCTGAGTGATAACAGTATTCCGGTATTATTGATGGATATTAAAGGCGACCTGAGCGGTATTGCTGCGGCTGGTGCTGCGAACGACAAAATCACGTCGCGCTACCAATTGCTGGGGATGGATTATAAACCCGCTGCCTATCCGGTAGATTTGATGACGCTGAGCAATGAAAAAGGTATTCGGATGCGTGCCACAGTAAGCGAATTTGGTCCGGTTTTGCTTAGTAAAATTTTGGGATTGAATGATGTGCAAGGGGGATTGGTTGCGCTGATATTTAAGTATTGCGACGATAACCAGATGCCCTTGCTGGATTTGAAAGATTTTATCAAAGTATTACAATATATAGGCGATGAAGGCAAGCAGGAAATAGAAAAAACCTATGGTAAAATTTCAACTACTTCTACCGGAACCATTTTGCGAAAAGTGATAGAGCTGCAACAGCAGGGTGCCGATCGGTTCTTTGGTGAAAAAAGTTTTGAAGTAGACGATTTGCTTCGGATTAGTAATGATGGTAGAGGAATGGTGCATGTGTTACGCGTAACGGATATGCAAGACAGGCCCAAGTTGTTTTCAACTTTCATGTTGCAATTGCTGGCCGAGTTATATGCTACCCTACCGGAAGAGGGCGATTTAGATAAGCCCAAACTGGTTATGTTTATTGATGAAGCGCATTTGATTTTTAATGAAGCCAGCAGTGCTTTATTACAGCAATTAGAAACGGTTATTAAGTTGATTCGCTCCAAAGGGGTTGGTATTTTCTTCTGTACCCAAAACCCGCAGGATATTCCTGCTCCAATTTTGAGTCAGCTAGGATTAAAAATACAACATGCTTTGCGGGCATTTACGGCTGCAGACCGAAAAACCATTAAGCAGGCTGCCGAAAATTTTCCTATTACGGAGTTTTACAAAACGGATGAATTGTTAACGCAGCTGGGTATTGGGGAGGCCTTGGTAACCTTGTTGAATGAAAAGGGTATTCCTACGCCATTGGTGCATACCATGCTCTGTTCTCCGCGCAGCAGAATGGATATTTTGTTGGATACCGAAATAGATCATTTGGTTGCCAATAGTAAGCTGGCTGCTAAATATGCCAAGGAGATAGACAGTGATAGCGCCTATGAAATGCTAACCCGAAAATTAGAGCAGGCTGCTGCCGAGGCGCCACCTGAAGCAGAAAAACCGGCAGGTCGCACTGCCAAAGATCCTTCCTTCTTTGATAATCCGGTAGTGAAGCAGGTTGGAAGAACTGCTGCTAGTGTTATTACCAGAAGTTTACTGGGTGCTTTGGGGTTAACGGGCCGTTCTAGAAAAAGATAATCTTTCCGGCTTTTATACATTGAATATTAGGTTTGTTTGCCGGTAATCGAACTCTTATGAAATCTGCATTGGCTGTTTTGTTGGTTGGGTTATTATCTGCTGCAAACGCGCACGCACAAAAAATTACCGCCCATCGCCTGCATCAACTAACGGTGCAAGAACATCCTGCTTTGTTGGCTACCCAACAGCTTATTATAGTGTGGCAACGCCCGGGTGATTCTTTGCATCAGGCTTGGCTCACTGCTTGGGAAAGAAAGGGAACCCACTGGAAAAAAATCAGGCATTCGGTTCGGGCTGCGGTGGGTAAAAATGGAATAGCGGCCGCCGGCACTAAAATAGAAGGCGATGGAAAAACGCCCTCCGGCTGGTATAATTTGAGCAGATTGTTTAGTTATTTGTCCACCGTTCCCACTCAATTACCGGTAACCCAGCTAACCCAAGCGGATAAATGGATAGACGATCCGGCATCACCTGCCTATAATCAATATGTTCGCGGTGAAACAACAGCAGCTTCCTATGAAAATTTACTTTTGAAAAGCGACGACTACAAATATTGCATGGTGATTGAATACAACACACAGCCTGTTGTTCCAGGAAAAGGTAGTGCTATCTTTTTTCATTTGTCTAACCCTGAGATGTGGCCAACGGCGGGTTGTGTTGCCATTCCCGAAAAACATATGTTACCCATTTTAGAATGGATGCAGCCCAATCAGCAAAGGGTTATCTGGATATTGAATGGGTCTTCTGATTTTAAAAAGTAGCAGGTGTAGTAAGTATTGTTACCACCAGTGAATGCGATTGTAATTATTGGTAGTAATTGTTTTGGGTAAATTTCTGGCTACTTCAATGGCAATTTGCCGAAAGTTTTCGGTTCTTATTTTAGACAATTCATATTCCCTTGCGGCATCTTCCCGGGCGTATTGCATCAATTGATTTTCGCGGGCTACCTGATCGTTGTATTGTTTTACTTTCATTTCCCAGGCGGCTCTTTCATCGGCAGCAATTTTATCGCTCATACTTTTCAGCATCTCATTAACCTGCGGCATACAGGCAGCAGCTGGATGAATAGACAGTAAGGTATTGCCGGCAGTTTGTGCACCTGAGTAGGAAGGATTTGCGGCCCACTCTCCTTTGGCACGGGTAAGCTTTTGATTACATTCTGCATCAATTTTTTGTTTAAAATACACGGCCATTTTCGATTGGCAACGGGTATAGCAATCTTTCGAAACATCTGGAACAGCGGCTAGTTCGTAAATAGCTTGGTCGTATTTACTTTGGGCAGCCAGCGAGGCAGCTTTTTCTTCAATCAGGGCACATTTGGCAATATAGTAATCCATGATTTTCTGCTTTCCTTCTTGCATAAATTTTTCAAGCTGCGCATTTTTAGTAGGGATGTTTTTAAACCCATCAATGAATGCCTTATTTTCATTGGTGCCCACGCCTTTTATGGTCATGTTGAGCGATGTGAAAGAAAGATTTTCTATTCCATCTCCGATATATAGGATAATGTTCATGGTTTGTGCAATCATGGCGGGCGGACCAGCAACCACATCTTTCGTAAAAAGGCCCACATTTGCCGTAATAACAAATCGGGGTCTGTAAGCACTGCTGCCCATGGCATATTGTGTGGCGATGATGCTCAGTTTATTTTCTAAAATGGCTTTGGCTTCGGCGGGTATTTTTAAATCATCCGATACATAGGTATTGAGGGCGATGCGGCCCAGATCGTCGGATTGGGCGGAAGCAAGAAGGGAGGCGGACAAGCAGAGGGCAAGCAGAAAAGATTTCATGTACTTATTTTTTCTTTTTAATTTTTTCCAGTTCCCGTAAATAAATAAAAACTTTTTTATCGGGTTCGTTTTCATCGGTAAACATGGATATAAGTTCCAGTGCATCTACATAGCCGATGGACGATTCTTTTATCACTTCTGAAATTTCGCTTACGGAACTGCCATTTTTTTTAGAAGTAGTGGCGGTGGTGGTAACAATCGATTCAACGGAGATGTACGAGCCATTCAAAAACTGATTCACCTGTGCCTTCGCTTTTACTTCAGCTACCCGGTTCATAGCGCTTTCGGAAGAGTTGCTGCTGGCACTCAATTTTACCAGGGATATCAGGTATTTGTTTTCGTAATCGAGAAAAACTTTCACGCCGGTAAAGGGTTCGCTTTTATACATGCGGGTAATAAAATTACTCAGCGCAGTTTTTTCGGCGTTATACGACTGACTGAAAGCATTCACATGAAACGAGCAAGCCATTATCAGTATCAGGACAATTTTTTTCATATAGCCATTATAATTTTAGCTCCGCGAAACCGGTTGAATCAGGGAAGTAATTTATTTTTCACCCAATACCAGCATGGCTTCACCGAGGCCGCGGGTCATCAATTTTGAGGTAATGTTAAAGGGGGCTGCTTTCAGATATTTTTGCAGTCCTCTCACAAAATCCCGCGCATCCATCGCATCTCCCGATTCATTAAAAAGGGGTATGCGAACTTGCTCATATAAAATATACGACTCTGAATTGTCGGTGGTGTTGAAGTTGCCCTTTACGGTGTTGCTTTTCATCCAGCCGGCTATATATTCATTCAGCTCTTTGCCATTAAATTCTTCTTCTAGGTCTTTCCCCCAGTTTTTCCAAGTTTTTATTTTTACAATTACTTCCCGGCCATTCTTTTTCATGTCGTTGAAGTAATTATCAATTTGCGAATTGAATAAAGAGAAGTTATCTTTTACTGCTTTTAGAAGTAAATCGGGAACAAATTTATCGGAGGCCTTGCTGTTGCCGGTGGAGGAGGCGATTCGTTTGCCAGTATAGGCATCGAATGCATCTAGGGTATAGCGGATAACATTACCACCACCAGTGCTATTCACTTCCCACCAGAGTTGCAAAATAATATCTGATTTCGCTCTTTTTTTCAGTTTGTCTAGGGGCGATTCACTTAGGTCGGATCCCGAGTTGCTGCTACTAGTAACATTATCTTCTGCAGATACTTGTTCTAGTTTTTTTAATTCCTGTTCGGCATCTTTTAAGGTATATCCTTCGCTCAGCATAAAGGCACCGAGTTTGGCAATAACCTGTGCCAGTTCAGTATCTTCCTGAAAGGCTTGTTTGTAGTTGGGAATTTTTTTCTGTGTTCCCTGATCGTTATACTGCGTCATAAAAAAACGCTGATTGCACCAGTTATCACTGGGAAGAATCATCAGGGTAGGCTTCTTGGGCTGCGCGAGGGAAGTAAGTGATGCAGCCAGCATTACCAATAGAAATAAAATCCGGCACTTGAATATTTGCATAAAAAAGAGATTAATATGAAACGGCGGATAGCGAATAGAATCGTTTATATGCCGTGTTTCGGGTGGTTTGAATGAAAGGGAGCCCTACTTCTTTTATTGAAAGGATTTTTGGGCTGCCTTCTTACCGGCTGAAGTTGATAAGGGGGAATGCCCCATTTGCCGGTGAAAATACCGGTATGGTTTTCCGGAAAAACGGAAATAAGATTTTGTATAAGGGAAAGAAAATTACGAATAACCGAAATAAGGCGGGAAATACCCGGATGGATAAATGGATTCATGGGATTTGGATATGGGCCAATCAGTTGCTGAAAAATTCAGTTTCTGTTGAGAAGATAAAATTATTTGATTTCTTTGGTTGGAAGAGTATTTTAACATTTTGTATAAGAATGCATAATTTCTGTATTTTCTTCCCTTTTTTTGTAAAATTGTAGTCGTTCACCAATGACTATATGTAAAATGTTTTTAATTACTAGTAAAAGAAGCATACGCTTTTTTGTGATGGGGTTTACGGGATGTTTATTGCTTTCCTGCGGCTTCAAAGCCCGAAATGTTTTGATGGTGCCCAGGATGGATGAGACAGGGGTAATCAAATTATATTACGATCGGGAGGGATATCTCTATCCGCCGGAGGCACATGTTACGCCCCATTATTTTTATTTATTGCATCAGCGGGGTGCCGTAAAGAATCAGGATAATCCGGAGTTTGCTACTATTGAGTATGCACTTCGGAAGAATGATTCGCTTAACAACTCCTATATACGTCAGCGATATAATGTGTCTGGTGCAGATTCAAGTGAGCGGTTTTTTATCCGATTGCAAAATGTGTTGCGAAGCAATGCGATTGACCGGGTGAATGAGATGTTGAAGAAGAGGTCGACCAACGAGCTGGTTATCTTAATTCATGGATTTAATGATCCGGATCCGGATGCTTATTATTTTTCGTTGCGGCGAAATATCAATGCTTACTTGCAACATCCACCAGCTTACATAGAAGTATATTGGGATGGATTAACTGCATTGGGTTCCGGAACTGCGGCTCCATTTATCTGGCAACGGGCAAGGTTAAATTCAGCCAAAGTAGGTTTGGGGTTGCGGAGTTTACTAGAGGGAGTAGATAAAAACGTGCGCTTAACTTTTTTAACGCACAGTTTAGGCGCCAGCGTTGCCACCCATACCTTATTTAACCCCGAAGTTTGGCCGCAGCAGTTTCAGGAGAAATTAGAAAAAAACTATCAATCCACAGAAATCCCCACACCGGCACAGTCCAATATACTTTTAGGCATGCTGGCACCGGCTATCAGTGGAACAGAGATATTTGATGATATTCAGCATACAGTTCCTGAAAGGGCGAAGCTGAATTTGAAAAGAGTAGTTGTTGGATTCGATCGATATGATTTTGCGGTAACCAAAGGAGGCTTGTTTCCCAAGATGTTTGGAAATACTGCCCTGGGTGCGGATGCCGGCGGAGAGGTAGAGAAAACCCGGCGGATTATTCAGGAGCGAATGCCCGAGGCAAAGTGCGAGGCGGTTGATTTTTCTTATAATTTGCCCGATTCGGTTCGGATTCGTTTAGATAAGAAATCCCTGAAAAAATATCGGCAATCGGAACATGCTATTTTGTTTTACGAGAGCAACCCGCATTTCCCGATTTTTTTAGAAGCCTTGTTTGGAAAAATTTATCCCGATGCTTCTAAATTACGGCCAGTTCAATAACCCGGTTCCAAACACTTGCATCTGCCGGAATTCCCAACTGCCGATTTTCTTTTCTGTTCCGTAAAGATTGTTCACCCGGATATAATATCTCAGTAACTTCTTCAGCGGGCATGGCTGATTTGATTTGTTGAATCGTATCTTGAATAGCGTTTTTTACAAAATTCGAACTCGTTATTTGTAGTGGGTCAAAAGCCATAAATACTTGGCAGCAAGCAGCACAACTACCCTGTTCTAGCCGGTCGATGGCGGCGGTATGATTGCCGCCCGAAAGAAGGCTAGCCATCAAGTCTATCAGAATAGCCATGCCCGATCCTTTCCATAATCCGGTGGGCAAGATTCTTCTGCTTTCTTCAATGGATGCGGGATCGCAGGTGAGTGCTCCATCGGTTGTAAATCCCCCATCGTAAGGAAGCTGTTGATCAGCCAGTCGTTTCACTTGTAATTTACCATACGAGTATTGCGACATGGCCATATCCAGCACAATGTGTTGACCGTTTGCTGCAGGCACTGCCATAATAAAAGGGTTGTTGCCGATGGCACCGGAGCGAGCACCCCACGGGGGCATACAGGTTTCGGTATTGGTAAAGCAGATAGCAAGCATGCCTTTTTCGGCCGCCTGCCAACCGTAGGTACCTCCGCGCATCCAATGGGTGGTATTGCGCAAGCTAACCATGCCCATACCATTTTTTTTGGCTAAATCGGTTGCTCGGTTCATGGCAAAAATGGCATTGGTAATACCCGGCCCCATTTCTCCATCATATATTTCCCAAGCTGCGAGGGAGGTTTGTAATTGTGCTTTTCCTTGGGGGTTAATCCATCCGCGATGCAGGTAATCTACAAAGCGTTCTACCCGATTGAGTCCGTGCGAAAAAACACCATCACAGCTCGATTCGGTATGAATGCGGGCACAGGTTGCTGCCGTGTTTTCGGGGAGTCCGGCTTTAATAAATGCCCGGCAAATGGTTTGCTCCATTTCCTCAAAAGGAATTCGTAACATGGGGTACATTGTTTAGTTGAGTAGGTAGCTGCAAGTTGTGCATTGCAGATATCCGCAACAAAATAAGCGATTGAATTGATTTTCTGTAAAACACCTGTTTGTTATTTCGCAGGCGTACCCGGCTAATTATTTTTTTCTTCCAGTAATACGGAAATAGTATCCAGTAACTGAAAAGCGGTTTCGGCCATCAGATTACCTTTATTATCCAGAAGGGGATTGATTTCTGCCAATTCCAGGCAAACCACGGGAAGCGATGCACATAAATGGGTGAGTAAAGCGGAAATTTCTCCAGGTATAAACCCAACCGGAACGGGGGTGCCAGTGCCATAAGAAACTTGTTCGCAATCCATACTATCTACATCAAAAGAAATATAAACTGCATCACAATGTTGTAATATGGATTTGGTTTGTTCAACGCATTGTTGAATCCCTTTTTCCCGAACCTGTGCTACCGTAAATACCGAGATTTTCTTTTCTGTAATTAAACTGGCTTCTGCTGATTCATAGTCACGAAGACCAAAATAGATAAGGTGTTCAGGCAATAGCTTCGCTCCGAGTGTGCCTATGTTTTTTAATCTTTCCCAGTGTTGTAGCGTTTCAGTTCCTGGTTCGTTTACTTTACAAGCCATATTGTTTTCGGAAAGTGCTGCTGCCACGGGCATGCCATGAATATTTCCTGAAGGGGAAGTAAAAGGCGAATGAAGGTCGGCATGTGCGTCTATCCAGATAACCCCGATAGTTTTTTCGGGGAATGCAGCTTTAATGCCACTTACAGTTCCTAGTGCGGAAGAGTGATCACCTGATAGTATGATAGGGAAGTAGTCTTTTTGTAAAGAAACTTTTACAGAAGCGGCTACCCGCTCGCACTGTTCGGCTACATGCTCAATTCTTTTTGCAAAAGTGTTGTTGTTTTTGTTATAAATGGTTTCATTGCGGGTAAGAATATCTATGTATTTATGCCGGTTAAAATAATCATTGCCTGAATTAATGGCAGCAATTTCCAATGCATCAATACCCAAATCGGAACCTCTTGTACCGGCTCCGATGTCGGAACGGTTTTTTATCAATTGGATGATCATGGTCAAAGGTACAACCGGCATTCTAAGTAAAGAAATGTCTGTGGTTAAATTCGGATCAACTTAATGGGAGGCGCTTTTTGTTTGGCCTGGCATTGAGATGCTGAGAGCTATTTTTCACAGTGCATTGATTGGCAGGAGATTAGGGTTAGGGGCTGGTGCAGGGGTTGGGGATCAACGGATTAAAATCCGTTGGTGTAGTATGTGGCGAGGCTACGCCGCTTTGTTTTTTGGGGGGATTAGTAATTTATTAAATGGTAAAGTAGCCCGATTAAAAACAACTGCTTCAGGATTATCTCAGATTGCAAGCAATGATATAAAAGGATAAAGCGACTCGCATTTGGGTAATTACATCCAGTTCAGCAGGTATTTTTTATAGGCTGCCCGCAAATCGGCAATGATTCTTTCTAATTGATGCACTTCTTCCCCAATGTTTTCATTGTCGGCTACCAGTCTAGTATCTACTCGGCCCGCATGAATTTTGGCTTCGTCGGTTGCTAGGTGATGATTTTGTAAAATGCGGTTTCGGAGTTCATCGATGTTCTTCCTTTGAATGAGAAACTGGTTTTGAAAATGTTCGGCTTCAGAGAGGGCTTCCTGGGAAGTGTTTTTATTAACCACTTCGCTCAATAGTTTTTCTAAAAACTGAATTTCCTGAAAGTAAAAATCCAACAGGTGTTGTAATTCTCGGGGTTTATTGGTTAGGTGGGAGGCGGCTGTGTAAGACATATACTTATTTTTAAATGATTGAATAAATGTTAACAACAAAGCTAAATAGGCGGACAGCCAAAAAAAATGACATTTATCAGTAATGAGCTAATATGCAACAAATCACAAATCAAGTAACTTTACCCCTATTAAACTTACTTGTATGCACATACGACAGTTATTTGGGTTCCTATTATTGATTGGCGCATTATCTGCTTGTATGCAAAAACAGCCGGTAGAGGATGTGCCCGAGAAATTGAAAACAGCCATGAAGCAGTTTTTAGAGCAATCTGCCCAGGGGAATACAACTGGAACGCAGTTTACGGTAGAGCAAGTGGCCTATTATGCTGGGCAGGAATTTTATGAATGTGAATTCAAGGTTAGGATGAAGCGTTTGCAGGGCAGTGATACAACCGGACAAATGCTGGCGCGCATCAAAAAGGACTACTCTTCGGTTTTACGAAAATATTAGCGCCGGTTGGGTGGGTTATTTTTTATGACCGGTTATTTCAGCTGTAAATAGGAGTCGATGGGTATTGGGTATCGTATTGGCAGATACCTGGATGCTTTTTCTTACCCATCCGGTAACGGATAGTTCGGTATAAAAGGCTACCCGGATGCTATCGGTTTGTCCGGGCAGAATGGGATGTCCAGGGCCTATCACTTGTAAACAACTACATCCCCCATCAGCTGCTGATATTATAAGGGGTGCGTTTCCAGAGTTGGTAAAGGGGAAATAGAGTAGAGCAGTGTCGCCCATGGGAATTTTACCCAGATCCTTACTGGTGCTTTTCCAGGTTATTTGGGCTGGCGTAGGGGTGGGGGCAATTTCGGCTAGATC
>CAIUKP010000336.1 GCA_903899675.1 uncultured Bacteroidota bacterium
ACCACTCAACTGGTATGATCGGCAATAATCAGCCATTTTCCGTTAATTTTTCGTAGCCAAAGGGTAAAATAACCACTTGCGTTTCCCGTTTTTCGCGTCAGGAGAAATTGGCCCAATATAAATCCATGCGTGGAGGAAATTTGTTCAATTTTTAAGAGGTTGAATTGTAGTTTACCCATTACCAGTGTATCGGGATAATTTTTTTTATAATTCTGCAAAGTGGTATTGTATCCATATACTGGTCCATTTTTGCCAACGAACAACAAGCTATCGCTGTTCCAGTATCCTTTCATAAATTCTGCAATATCTCCCCGATTCCAGGCAATGGTTTGGTTTTGCATGAGTTTTCGGCTAGCTGCTTCAAAATTGTCTTGTGCGTTACCCAAGAGGCCAATTGATAAGCAGCAGCATAACAGGAGTGAATATTTCATAAAAAAGTTCTGATGATTTGCTTTTGTAAGTTATGAAAGGAAAACAAACTAATCCCGATTTTTTGCGGGAAAGCGTTCTCAAATCTAATGGGATTCGTATCTTCCAACCAATATTAATTAGGCATGAGTTATCGTAAACACCTTCGGAAAGATCCGGTGCTGGCGCCACTGATAGTAAATGTAAGGGAATTGCCGGGAGTACAGGTTAATATTCCGATTCGTTTAATGAGTGCCATTGTTAGTCAGCAGCTGAGTACACGTGTGGCAGCTGTAATTTGGAGTAGATTTTTGGGTTTGTACAATGGGCGGGAACCTTCTTGCAAGCGGGTTTTGGAAACTCCTACAGAAAAATTACGGTCCGTTGGGCTCTCCGAGGCCAAGGTGAATTATGTGAAGTCGGTAGCTTCGTTTTGGTTGGAGCAGAAAATAACGGCTAAGCGATTAAGCACCCTTTCGGATGAGGAAGTGATTCAATTGTTTACGCAGATTAAAGGAGTAGGGGTATGGACGGTTCAGATGTTATTGATGTTTTCGTTAGGCAGGGAGGATGTTTTTGCGCCGGATGATGGGGGAATTCAAAAAGCAATGGCTTATCTTTATGGTTTAGAAGATGGCAATAAGCGAAGGTTGAAAGATTGTATGAATGCTATTGCTGAGCAGTGGAGTCCTTACAGATCTTATGCTTGTTTACACCTATGGGAATGGAAAGATAGTGGCCTGAAAACCAGTCGATAAGGCTATTTAACTTTTGGAAAGTTCAGAACTTTTGGAAAGTTCTGAACTTTCCAAAAGTTAAGGTTATAATTTTTTATAATGCGTTAAACTCTTGTCATTCCAATTAGTCTATTTATTGGCTATTTTTTTGCCCTATCTTATTACATGCATCCCAGCGACTCCATTTTATTGCAGTGGTTCCACTCCCCCGAAACCCGGGAAAAGGGCTATACTGCCATAATTGCCAAGTACCAGCAACCGCTTTACTGGCATATCCGTCGTTTGGTTATTGCCCATGCAGATACAGATGATGTGCTGCAAAATGTGCTGCTAAAAGCCTGGAAAGGATTGGATAATTTTCGGGAAGAAAGTCATCTTTATACCTGGCTGTACCGCATCGCCACCAACGAATCCATAAGTTTTTTGGCGAAGGAAAAGCGGAGAGGTATGGTAAATATGGATGGGGAACTGGCTAATTCTTCGGCAATTAATCAACTGCAGGCAGAGCCCCACTTTAATGAAAAGCAAATTGAATGGAAATTACAGCTAGCCATTCAACAACTGCCTGAAAAGCAACGTATTGTATTTAATTTGCGATATTTTGATGAGATGAATTATCATGATATGAGTGAAGTATTACAAACCAGCGAGGGGGCTTTAAAGGCCAGTTATCACCATGCAGTAAAAAAACTATCCGAAATGATTAAAAATTTTTAAACCCTGTCGACTTTCAGTTGTCTAAATTTTTTGATGATGGAAGAAAATAATCACATATTACAGGAATTACTGGAATTGGCACCCGGACTAACCTGGCCCTCAAAGGGTATGCCCTTCCAAGTGCCCAATGGGTATTTTGCGGCATTGCCCGAACGTTTACAGGCAGTAATGGATCCTGTTTTGCCAATAGGGGAACTCGGAAGCGGTCAACCTTTTTCTGTTCCCGATAACTATTTTCAGCTGCTCAGTAAAAGAATTTTGGATCAAACCCAATCAACCCCAGCTGCAGATAATGGTCGTTTGTTTCCCCTTTTTTACAAAAAAATTGTATCCTATGCTGCTGCTGCAACAATTGGGGGCGTATTAGTAGCCGCCGCATTTCTGTTTACCGATAGCCGCCCCAATCGCATGCCGTTGCAACCCAACGTAACAGTATCGGTCCAGGAATCTTCCATTTCATCTCACACAATTTTAGTACCAGAGAATGAAGTTTATCGCGAGATAACTAAAAAAATGCAAGGGGTAAGTGATGAAGAAATCAATCGCTATTTAGAAGAAACTGCTTCCACCGAAACCATCGAATGGATGCCTGAAGAAATGAATTAACCAATATGAAGCCATCAGTATCTCATATTATCCGTAAAAGTCTTGTTGTCGTTGCATTTATGCTGGTTTATTCGACGGGTCGTGCACAAAACCCGCAGCGAGTAGAGCGCCTCGCCAGATTACAGGGATTGAAGATTGAATTTATCAATCGATACCTGAAACTTTCTTCAGCATACTCAGGTTTCTGGCAAGTGTATACTCCCTACACTATGGAAATGCGCCGAGCCAAGTTCAATAGTATGGATGATATCATTGGCATGGAAGAAAAGGTTTTAACTATCCGCAAAAAATATCAGCCCGAGTTTAGAAAAATTTTAGTTTCGGAAGATCGGGTTCAGAAAGTATATACCATCGACAGAGAGTTTAATAAATTGGTAAGGGAGGAAATGCAAAAACGAGCCGACAAAATACGTCAGTAATTTAGTAACGACTATACAAAGGGGTTTGTATATCATGATAAAACAGAAAGGTTCTGTGGTCGGCAGCAGCTTCCTCCCACCATTTTTTTCTCCATTCCATTGCTCTTCTTCCGTCTAAATCGTACTTGGCAATAAACTTATTCTTCAGTTGCTGCAACTGTGGGGCTTCGTCTCCTGCAAAAAAAGCAGTTTTTCCACGGCTTGAAATACTGAATACCTGATGATATAAGCTATGACCCCCGCTAACCTGATAATGAATAAAATTATCAATCCAACCTTCTTCCTCTTCCAGCCATACTACCCGGCTATATTCCTCTAATAGCCTTACATATTCCGGTTGATAGGAGGCGGATGAACCGCTCAGGGCCAGTTCAAATTCTCTTCGCTGGCAATAAAATGTAGCATAGGGAAAACTGATGAATCGCTCATTGCTATCCTTACTTGGGAAGCTTATGCCTCCAGCATGGTCGCGGTGTAAATGACTCAACAAAACTTTGGTAACCTGGTGAGGCGCAATGCCAGCCTGCTCTAAGTTCCGGTGAATAAAAGGAATACCTAAATCATCACAAAATCCTAATCCTGTATCTAATAATATCACTTCCTTTTCTATAATTACTACAAAAGGTTGAATTTCTACCAGTAAACTACCGCGATTTCTTTCTGATAATAAATCGGCTTCTTTATCAAAAGGGATAAACTGTTTAGAAGCATCTATTGTAAAACTTCCTTCCGAAAGGGGGATTATTTGCATGCTGCAAAACTAATGGAAGCGTTTATTTATCGCAAAACCATTTGTCGATCTGCGTCTAATCGCAACAAAATAAAAAGCAAAATGGTAAAGGTTAGCAGAGAGGAACCTCCATAGCTAACCAACGGAAGGGGAATGCCAACTATGGGGAATAATCCAATCGTCATGCCAACATTAACGGCTATATGAAAAAACAGGATACTGGCTACCGAATAAGCATACACCCTGCTAAATGTACTTCGTTGGCGATCGCCCATCTGTATAATCCGAAATAGTAGAAAAAGATATATGCCCAGAAATAAACAGCACCCCGCAAATCCAAACGCTTCACCTAATGAAGTAAAAATAAAATCGGTATGCTGTTCCGGAACATATTTGCCACGGGTTTGGGTTCCTTTTAAAAATCCTTTTCCGGTAAATCCGCCCGATCCAATGGCAATCTTACTTTGTCGTACATTATAATCATCTGGCTTTTTTGCCGGCCGCTCTTTGCCTTTGCGTGCAGATTTTTGGTTCAAGCTGCAATCATAATCCCTCCCTACCATGCTGTATATACGGGTACTCTGATAGCACTCCAGTACGTTATTAAAAATGTAGGGAACTAATAATCGTTGAGTTCCTACACAAAAGATCCAACAGGCTGCCACAATTGTTATGATGCTTCGATTTCTGCGGATGGATTTTCGCAACAGGTATAAAATTCCTCCAGCCAGCAAAGTGAGCAAGGCTGCCAATAAATTAGGCTCAACGGTTAATGATGCAATTACTAAAACACCGAATGAAATGGCTATAATCAGAATCTGTGCAGGCATTCCTTCCCGATACATAGGGATAAGAAATGCAGTGTACACCAGTGCAAGTCCTAATTCGTGTTGAAGAATAGACAAGGCAGCAGGCAATAAAGCGATTGCAGTAGCCAATAACTGTGACTGGGTTTTTTTGAAAACAGTCTCTGGTCGAGAGAGATATTTGGCCAATGCCAGGGCGGCAAAAATTTTGCAAAGTTCGGCGGGTTGCAAATTAAAACCTCCGCCTAAGGGAATCCAGCTTTTTGAGCCATTGATATTTTTACCAATTACAAAAGTTGCCAGCATCAGCAAAATACCGAAGGCATACATCAAATTGGCTAAGGCGGTAAATAGTTTGCTGTCTGTTAGCAAGATAAACATACCCACCACTGCACAAAAGCCGGCAAATAAAATTTGTTTGCTATAATTGGTTTTACCCGAAAACAGGGTGCTCATCCAATTTCCATCAGCCCGGTATTCAACCATAAAAATACAAAGTATACCGATAGCCACTAAAGCAGCGTACAACCAAACAATGGTCCAGTCAATGCCCTTTGATAATGTATTGTTTTGCGTGGCCATACTAACTGATTGCGTACTTTTTTTTCTTGTCACCGTTTTTAGGAATCATCGCTTCCTTAAGAGTTGATTTTTTGGGCACTGCAGGTGTGTTTGGAAGAAGAGGTTGTTCTATTCCGGATGCCTCCTCGGCAGCTTTTTCTATTGACTCTTGTAGTAATCTCTGTTGCTCTAACCGGCTCTCCTTAAGTTGTTTTAATGAATCATTTTTGGCCATTTCCAGACGCATCAGTTTTGGGATCAGATTTTTGTTTACCATGGTGGTATATTTCTCTTTTCTTTCCGTTCCGCTGATAGAATCTTTCAGGTATTTTTCAATCAATAAGCTGGCAATGGGAGCAGCTGCCCAAGCACCCTGTCCGGCATTTTCGCAAATTACCGCAATGGCAATTCGCGGGTTATCTTTCGGAGCAAAGGCACCAAAAAAAGAGTGGTCCTGTTGTTTTTCAACTCTTCCGTTCACTTTAGCAGAATTTTCTACTGTTCCGGTTTTACCGCAAACGATAATCCCAGGAACCGATGAAGCAGCGGCAGTTCCATATTCCATTACCGCTTGCATGGCATTTTGTTCTGCCTCATATACTTTGGCAGGAATACGTTGGTCGGCCAATCTCTTTTGTTTAAAGCCCGCAAGCAAATCGTCTGGATCACCGCCCTCTATTGAGTCTATCAAATGGGGAGTATAGTACCAACCTTTATTTGCAATAATTGCCATTACATTCGCCATTTGCAGCATAGTAGTATTTACCTCTCCTTGTCCGATTGCATTGGAAATGATATTGCATGGGAAAAATTTCTTACCGTAAACTTTATGGTAGTAGGCAGAAGTAGGCAATAATCCCCCTCTTTCTGATGGCAAATCTATCCCAAGCTTTTTTCCTAACCCAAATGAAAGGGCATAGTTATTAAACACATTTAGGGCGCTATCAGTTGTTTCGTATTTTGACTGGTCGAGCAATTTTTTATAAACGGTAGAGAAGTAAGTATTGTCACTATGGGCCACCGCTTCTTTAAAGCTGAAAGTGCCTTTGTCTAAACATTTTGGTTTGCCGGTTCCGCATCCGGTAAAATATCCTCCACAGGTAACACTAAATCGCTCATCAATTACTCCTTCGGAAAGTCCAATCATACCTACAATTGTTTTAAAAGTAGAACCCGGGGAATAATTATTTTGGATAGCCCGATTATTGAAGGGTTTTCGGGGATCTGCCAGCAGGTCGGCAAAATGTTTTCTTCGCTGATTGCCTGTTAAATAGTTGGGGTCGAAAGTAGGGGCACTTACCATGCATAGAATGCCACCGGTTGCAGGATCGATGGCAACCACACTTCCCACTTTGTTGGTCATCAGTTCTTCTGCCATTTTTTGTAGTGCTACATCCAGTGATGAGAAAACATTTTTACCGGCTACGGCAGCCGTATCATACAATCCTTTCTCATACTCTCCCTGCAGGCGACTTTTATTATCCCGAATATAGTTTTTCACTCCACGCTGACCCATCAGCACTTTTTCATAGGTTCTTTCCAATCCGGTTCTGCCGGCAAAATCCCCCATTTGGTATCCTTCCTCTTTGTGTACCCGTAAGAAGCTGGTATCTACCTCATCAATATATCCTAGTAAATGCCCAGCTGCATGGAAGGGATAATTTCTTACAGAACGTTCGGTAAGGGTAAAGCCGGAAAATTTATATAAGTTTTCGTTCAGTCGGGCGAACATTTCAGGACTTAACATTGGCTCAAAAATGCCTGGGCGAACCATACCGGTTTTATTGATGATATCCCGCATCCGCTTTTTATATTCAATAGAATCTATCTGCAATAAAGTACAAAGCCCGGCTGTGTCGGTTCCTTTACTGTCTACCGGAATAACCACCAGGTCGTATATGATTACATTTTCTAAAATCGGCTTTCGTTTCCGGTCGAAAATGATTCCTCGATCGGGGTAGATAACTTTTTTGAAGAGCGCATTGTTTTCGGCTGCCAGCTTGTATTTGGTAGAAAATAATTGCAGGTTGGCCAATTGCAGGATGATAACCAATACTACTGCAGCAAAAATGATTTGAATAATTCTTCCTCTACTTTGGTTGAATACCGGCATAGTATCTGTTCAGGGAACCTTTTTATTGGTGTTGCAAAATTGATGAAATGCTTCGCATCTTCAATCAATTTATAAAAAAATGTAAACGTTTATAAGTAGGCACATATTATTTTACAGCTCTTTGTTTTTCTCTTCTCGGTATCAGCAGTTCGGCAATTAGTATGAGGAGTAGGCTAACAGCGGAAGTTCCGGCCACCTTTCCCATAAAGTACAGGAAGTTGCCAAATTGCAGCCACTCAATCAGCACCAGATAACTATGGTGCAGCAGAATAAGCACAACAGCATAAGTAATATACGGCGCCCACCCCATGCTTTTGTGCCCGGGTTCCATATAGCCGGCTTCTGCGGTTTCCTGCGCCAGCAGCAGTTTCAGCAAAAAAGGTCGCAAAAAAGCAATCGCCACACAGGGAGCAGCATGTAAGCCAGGGGTTCCGGTAAAATAATCGAGGGTAAGACCAAATATAAATGCCAGCAATAATAGCCAAATACGCGGAATTCCGATCGGAAGCCAGAGGATATATAGAAAATAGATGTAGGGAACGATAAATTGGTGTAATGGTGAAATCGTGTTCAGCACGAACACCTGCAATAGGATGAAAAAAACAAATCGGATGCTATGTTTGATGATGGGGTTCATTGCCGGGTTGGGGTAGTTTGTTCCAGAGATAGCTGCTCTTTATATCTCACATTCTCTATCAGATAAACGTACTGAATATTAAAAAAGTTTACCGCTGTTTTTATTGTAAGCGAAAAGAAATTACTCTCCGATTCAGACCGAATATCCGCAACAGTACCCACCATCAAACGGGAGGGAAAGTTGGCTGAGTAATTACTGGTTAATACCGTATCGCCTTTTTTTATTACAGAGCTTTTGGGAATATTCCGCAAGGTAAGGTAAGTGGGGTCGGCTCCATCCCATTCTAAGCTTCCTGTAACGGTATCTTTTTTCAACATGGCACTCACCCTACTATTGCGGTGGAGTAAGCTCATTACGCGACTGATATTAGGGCCTACTTCTACTACTACTCCCACAATACCTTGAGGGGAAGTTACTGCCATTCCTTTTTTCACTCCCTGTGCAGATCCTCTTTCAATAGTAAGAAAATTGTTTTGGAGGGTTATCGTATTTCCAATTACATGTGCCGGCAGAAAAGTATATTTTCTCATTCTGCCTACAGAATCTCGCAGAGTACTATCTGTTGTTACTAGTTGAGTGGAAGCTGTATCAATGTAGTTATTGGTCAACTCATTTCTCAGCCGGACATTTTCTTCCGTTAACATCCGATTGGTTTCCCGCAAAGAGAAATATTGCCGAACACCGCTGTATTGCTGATTTACTTTGCCAGTTACTTCATTGGCTGCGGTAGAAAAAAAGGTTTCATGACTTTTACTACTTCTGCTTAACAGAACTATGCATAGTATCTGCAAAATCAGGAAGCAGATAAACGTAAAGTATCGCTGTATAAAAAGTAGGATGTTTCTCAAAGCCTGTTAAATATAGCAATCGTAAAAAAAGGGTGAAATTAATTGTATAAAAAATCGCCATACAGCGTTTCGCTGAAATAGCCGCCTATCGCATGATGAAGGGGAATCGCTGATAGTTTTTTAATGCAAGACCGGTGCCACGTACCACGCTTTTCAGCGGGTCGTCTGCCACATGCACCGGCAGTTTAATTTTGGCACTTAATCTTTTGTCGAGCCCTCTCAACAAAGCACCTCCGCCGGTAAGATACAGGCCCCGCTTATAAATATCGGATGCCAGTTCGGGCGGGGTAGTTTCCAGTGCTTTTAAAATGGCT
>CAIUKP010000337.1 GCA_903899675.1 uncultured Bacteroidota bacterium
AGTGAAAACAGGAGCGATCAAAAATGCTATTTTGGTTTTCGAATATTTGAAAAAATTGGTACTGATAAAAACCCATAAAATTCAACTATTTAAGCATGTTTCAGAAGCTGATCATTTGGGTCTGAAAAAAGGCTAATGAAAGGATTCTGAAGAACTTTAGTATATTTGTATTATGGAAAACCTTAATTCCATTATTGAAACCCTACAAAAGCACAAGAGTGAACTGGTAGACAAGTATGGACTTAGTCAACTGGCTATTTTTGGATCCTATGCTCGCAGGCAGGAAAGGGAAAATAGTGATGTGGATATTTTGGTTGAATTTAACCGACCAATTGGTTTGGAATTTATAGACTTAGCAGAAGAATTAGAGCAAATCCTCCACATTAAAGTGGATTTAGTTTCAAAGAAAGGAATTAAGAAAAAATATTTCAAGTCTATCGAAACAGAATTAGCATATGTCTAAGAGAGAGCCAACTTTACTGCTCACTGATATTTGCGAATCTATAGAAAAGATTAAAATTTACACTTTCAATTACTCCGAACAAGTTCCTCGAATTTTACAGGCGGTGTAAAATAAAAACATTTTTGTAAATTTGATAAAAGATTGCAAAATGAGAACAATTAATATTTCGATATCAGACATAGAATTTAGCAAATTTGGAATTAAGTCCGAAAATTTGAATTTCACTGAATTCATTGAACTAGTGACTAAAGAATTGACGCGTCAAAATTTGAATAAGAGTTTAGAACTCGCGGAAAAATATGGAATTTCGAAAATGACAATGGAGGATATTACAAACGAAGTAAAAGCGGTTAGAAGCAATGCAAAAAGTGGTAATTGACACGAACGTAATTGTTTCGGCACTGATACAAAGGAGTTACCCAAATCAAATTATAAACGAATTTTTCATAGGAAATAGATTTCAACTTTGTATTTCGGACGAATTGATGGCTGAATATTTTGAAGTTTTATCCCGCCCAAAATTTTCGAAATTTCAAGACTTTTACATCAGAGCAGAAGCGATACTGGTAGAAATTGAAACAAAATCGAAAAAGTTTTTTCCGACTGTAAAAGTTGATATAATTCCAGACCTTAACGACAACAAGATTTTAGAACTTGCTGACGAATGCGAAGCAGATTTTATTATTACGGGAAATACAAACGACTTTACTTTTTCAAGCTACAAAGGAACAAAAATTGTGACTCCCAAAGCATATTGGGATAATCATCAACCTGATTAATAAGTAAAATGTTCAACAGAGGGTTATCCTAAGTAATAGTTCTGGAATATTGAGCTAAAGTCCTTCAACAAAAATGCCGACCCTCACAGATCGGCATTTTCTTTTAAAAAGTGTTATTTTATAAAATAACATGTCGGGATGACTGGATTCGAACCAGCGACACCTTCGTCCCGAACATAGTGCACTAACAGACTGCGTTACTTCCCGCCACAATAAAACAAAAAATGAAATAAAGGCAGGCTGTTGAAAATGATTGCCACTAAAAAATTAGCCTCCCTCAAATGATAAAAGGTCATGAGATTGATTAAAAGGAACAGCCGACTGATGAGTCGGCTGTTCCTTTTAATCAAAATTAAACTGGGTCGGGAAGACAGGATTCGAACCTGCGACCCCCTGGTCCCAAACCAGGTGCGCTACCGGCCTGCGCTACTTCCCGATGGGCTGTTGCCCCTTTCGCGGTGAGGGAGGGATTCGAACCCTCGGTACAGTTTAACCCGTACGGCAGTTTAGCAAACTACTGGTTTTAGCCGCTCACCCACCTCACCTTACCCATGTGGGGTTGCAAAAATAGTTTTCCTTCAGTGATTTGCCAAAAATAACTGTAAGTGAATGGGAACTTCTTCCCAAACCCCTTACATGGCAGCCAACTGAACTTTCTGTGTTAATTCCATTACATTTTCACGGAAAAAAGAATCGGTATCCATCAAATCCTTCACAGTTTGACAAGAATGGATCACCGTGGTATGATCTCTGCCCCCAAAATGTTCACCAATATTCTTCAACGAATTTTTAGTAAACGCTTTTGCCAGATACATCGTAATCTGACGAGCCTGAACAATCTCCCGCTTACGGGTTTTATGCAAGAGCTTGTCGTACGATACATCAAAGTACTCACATACCATTTTTTGTATCGCGTCTATCGTAATTTCCTTGCTGCTGGTCTTTACAAAATTGCGTAATACCTTTTTTGCTAGCTCAACATCAATTTCCTTTTTGTTAAGGCTAGACTGCGCTAATAACGATATTAAAGCCCCTTCCAACTCACGAACATTGGTATTGATATTATACGCCACATATTTTACTACATCCCGCGGCATTTCCAGACCGTCATTCTTCATCTTTTTCTCCAGGATTTCAATCCGCACTTCATAATCAGGAATTTGCAAATCGGCACTTAATCCCCAGCGGAAACGACTTAACAAACGCTCCTGCATCCCATCCAAATCTTTGGGTGCCTTGTCGGACGTTAATACCAGTTGCTTTCCACTCTGGTGCAGGTGATTAAAGATGGCAAAAAAGGCATCCTGACTTCTTTCGGCCCTGTTGAAAAACTGCACATCATCAATAATCAACACATCTATTAACTGATAAAAATGTATAAAGTCATTAATGGCATTATTACGACTATGATCTTGAAATTGATTGATGAACTTTTCACTGCTCACATATAGTACCACTTTACCGGGGTGCTGGCGCTTCACTTCATTGCCGATGGCCTGAGCTAGGTGGGTTTTTCCCAAACCTACTCCACCATAAATAACCAAGGGATTAAACGAGTTGTTACCAGGCTTTTCCGCTACGGTTTTGCCAGCTCGGCGAGCAACCCGGTTACAATCGCCCTCTACAAAGGCATCGAAGGTGTAAATAGGGTTCAACTGTGGATCTATCTGCATTTTCTTCAAACCCGGAATAACAAATGGATTCTTCACCGGATTGTCAATCACCAGTGGAAAATTCATCTCATTATTATTGTAGGTTTTCATATGGCTGGCCGGAACATCCATAGAACCAGATCTGCTATTGCCATTACCACTATCTACTAAAATACGATACTCTAAACGCGCCTCTTTGCCCAACTCACGCTTCAAGGTTTTAGCAAGCAGGTTTACATAATGCTCTTCGAGGTATTCGAAAAAAAATTGAGAAGGAACCTGAATCAATAATACATTATCCTTAATCTCTAGTGGCTTAATTGGCTCAAACCAAGTTTTAAAATGCTGCCACTCCACAATGTCCTTAATAATACTTAAGCAATTTACCCAGATTGTTTCAGCGTTCTTTGTCATACGATATTGAAGAAATTTATATTGAGTGTGATGTTTCATCAACGGTCAAAGACAGGATTGAGGCCGAGCTCGGTCAGC
>CAIUKP010000338.1 GCA_903899675.1 uncultured Bacteroidota bacterium
CATTTGCCAATAAGATTCAGCCAGATGAAGCAAGGAGGCGGAATCGTATTGTGCAGCTTTTTGTTCAAGGGCAACTTTGTAAAAAGGTATTGCATACCAAAATCGATAATCCTGATAATCCCTTTCGGCCAGTTGAAAAAAAGCTTTTGCGCGATTGCTGCTTTTGTTTTGTGCATGCAGCGTTGAGTGACTCAGCAAGAGTGAAAACAACGAGTAAACTATTACTTTTTTCATGCTACAGAATTATCTAAAAATAACGTGGGGAGGTTACCCGAACAGCTGGTGAGCCAAACTCCATCCGAAACATCAATTCATGCGTTCCGTTCACCAATGTTCCCAGATTAGAAAATGTTTTATCGTATGCATACCCAAAACGAAATTGCTGATTAAACTGAAATTCAACCATACCCACAATAGCATCCCCGGTTCTATACGAAGCGCCAATGGCAATTTTATTTTGCAGCCAGAGGTTCAAATTCAAGTCCATTTCAACGGGTGCGCCACTAACTGCTTTAATCAGCATAGAAGGTTTAAGGGCTAAGTCCTGATTTAATTCAAATACGGTTCCCGCCGTTAAAAACAGGTGCAAATCGCGGGAACTTACCGAGGCAATTTCAGCCGCATTGTTGTACTTAATCTTCGTTCTCAAGAGGGCAGGTGTAGAAAATCCTACATAAAATTTATCTGAGTTATAGTAAACACCGGCAGCAAATGCAGGTAAAATTCCCCGAACATTGGATGAAAAAGCAGGGTCATTGGGCACGTAGGTATTTACCTCGGTATAATTGGCCTGATAATTTAATAAGCCTGCCTGTAATCCCAGACTCAATGTTCCGGAGCCAGCAAACTGAAAACGAAATGCATACATGGCATTAAAACCGGTTGTGCGTTCTATTCCAATTCGATCGTCGTAAAACTGAGCGCCTATCCCAATTTTTTTATTTTGCAGCGGCATGTCAAAAGAAAAAGAAGTAGTTCGTGGAGCCCCTGGAAAGCCAACCCATTGATTACGGTACAGCGCAACTGCTGAAATTGCCCCCCGGCTTCCGGCATAAGCTGGATTAATATTCAGCATATTAAACATGTACTGCGAGTACATAGGCTCCTGCTGCCCATAGGCGCTCATGCAAAAAATCATGAGTGCTAAAGAGCCAAGCAACCTATTTACTGTGAACATATTTTTCATACTACCCATAATTATATTTCTACTAGTCTATCGTTTTACTGTTATAAATCCATTCAAGCGAGTAATCTTGCCAGAAATTCTATCTGTACCAGTAACAATGTAATAATAGGTTCCATCTGGTATTTCTGGTCCTAATACATTACCCGGCTGGTTGGTTCTTCCATTCCAATCATTTTTATAATCAGCAGCACGATAAACCGGATTACCCCATCTATTGAATATTTCTAACTGGATGGTGGTAGTAGAAGGTCTTCTGATTACCAGATAATCGTTGATCCCATCCTGGTTTGGTGAGAATCCGCCGGGAACAAATATTTCTACCCCCGGTATTTCAAATGGAGTAGGCTCGCGATTACCAACACCGGTTCCAATAGATGGGTCATTAGAGTTTACCGTAAGCGTTCCATAAGGTGTTTTAGCGGTTAGGGTAGCTGTATTTTTCAATATGCCAAAGAAGCCGTTGGGAACCAAACGTATTATCAAGTTAATAGAGTCTTTTGCCCCGGCATTTAATTTACTGCCATCCGCCAATAATTCAATATCCGAACTTCCGTTGTATCGTTGATTAGCCACTAAATTTCCGCTGGCCTTTAAGCTTAATACTTCGAACTGCGTAACTGATGGGAAAACCTTGGTAAGATCATCCTTCATTCGAACACTATCCAACAAAATAGCGAGTGAGTTATTTACATACAGACTGAATCGAATTATAAAACTACCATCCGGTTGCATCTCGGGCTTAGACGATAATACCTTTTGTGGATCAGAAATTTTGAAAGGCTCAATCATTGTAACCGTATAAGGCACGCGTATACTTTCATACCCATTAATCACCTGACTAACATAATACGTGAAGGTACCCGGACTGGAAGGCAATGCGGGCACAGGAATAACGGTTCCGCCGGCTGAGAGCAAATAATATTTTAATTGTGCACCGGGCAATCCAGTTACCTGAGCACCTGAGTTAGGTGGATTATTGGGATTACCAATTATATAGGTTGCATTTACGGTAAGTGGAGGTGGAGGGGATACGGCTACCAAGTTAGAAGTGTCTTTACAACCATTCGCGTCTGTGATGGTAACCCGATAGCCGCCAGGTGCAGTTACCGTAATACTTTGTGTAGTAGCTGAATTACTCCACATATAGGCTACTGCTGAAGTAGAACTAAGGGTGAAACTTCCTCCTGTTACCAGGAATAATGGTCCGGCTGGGGTTACGGTAGGTGGAACGGCCTTATTCACAGTAACCAATACCACATTGGTAGCAAATTCCTGATCGCCGGATAATGCCACTCTTCTGAAGTAGGAAGTTTGTGAAAGGGTGCCAGCGGTATACGTTAGTGCAGTTGCACCGGGTATATCTGTAAAGGTTATATTATCTTGGCTAGACTGCCATCTGTAAGTAATAGTTCCATTACCACCGGTTGCGGGAGAGAGGGAAACAAAAGCAGTTGCTGCCGTTCCTATACATACTGACTGTGTTCCGGAAATTGCTCCAGGGAATAAAGTGGTTCTGTTCGGATTCACCCGAAGTTTCACTTCTACCGTTCCTCCGCATCCTGCGGAAACCAAGAAATAAACATACGTTACCGTAATTGGACTAGTGGTAGGATTAAATAATATTTCCCGAATATTATTGGCTCCGGTAGCTGACGGATTGTCGATACCTGTAACAAATGCTCTGCTCCAAATAAAAGCCGTTGCAGGTAAAGATGAGGTGGGCGAATAAGCAAATTCATTCCCCCCATTTATAGCAGGGGGTGTTGTAGTGCTGGTTAACCGTGGCTCGGGTAATACTTCTACAGAAACCCGCTGCTGATTCGAACAACCATTAGCAGAAAGGGTGTAGAGATAGGTTTGGATAAGCGAAGACTGGGAAATATTTCTTAGTACCTGATTCGTTATATTTCCTACCCCAGTTGCCGGACCCGTAGCGGTAATTCCGGATACAGATTCTCTTTGCCAGCTGAAACTTACGTTGGTTGTTTGTGAGCTTGCGGTATAAGTAAATGTTGAACCCGAACAAATAGCAGTTGCAGTAAGTGCATTACTGAGTGTTGGTGAAGGTTGAATAGTAATAGAGAAAGTAGCAGGCAATCCCGAACAGGTATTTGAAATAGGCGTTACGGTGATGTTGGCAACCAGCGGAGTATTACTCGAATTAGTTCCA
>CAIUKP010000339.1 GCA_903899675.1 uncultured Bacteroidota bacterium
GCCACTATGATGGCTGTTTTCTTCATCGTTCTTTCAATTTTCTAAACAAGTTAGCAGAAAAATTGCAGATATCTATTTAAATAAAAAAATAATATGTAGCCAAAAATCTAATCGATTTTAGCCAATCAGCTATACCCTATAGAAAATAATCTATAGCAAATAAATAGATAATTTAATTATTGATAAATAAGTACTTGGGAAAAATTATCGCTGTTTTTTACTGCCCGGTACATACCCGCACTATTGAAAATCATGGCATGATTACCCTTTCCATCCACCCCAATCATCCCACCTTCCCCATTTAGCTGCTTCAATTTTGTATTCACAACCCGATCCATGGCTTCCTGTAAACTAAGCTGACTATATTCCATCAAACAGCTTACATCGTAAGAAGCTACTGCCCGAATAAACATTTCTCCATGCCCCGTGCAGCTAATGGCACAGGTTGCATCATTGGCATAAGTGCCCGCGCCAATCATTGGACTATCCCCTATTCGTCCATATTTTTTATTGGTCATTCCTCCGGTTGAAGTTGCAGCCGCAAGATGGCCATGCTGATCACAGGCAACTGCCCCAACGGTTCCAAACTTCTTATCCCGCATCAATTCTTCTAAGTGATGATGGGTATGATCGAGGGAATAGGTATCCGAATCGCGAATGGATTTCCATTGGTCGTAACGAAACTGAGAGAAAAAATATTCATCTGGCTCCAGCTTTACTCCCTGCTTAATGGCAAAATCATTTGCGCCCTTTCCACTTAAAAAAACATGATTGCTATTGCGCATTACTTCGGTTGCCAGTTCTATGGGATTTCGCACATTTCTTACGCCTGCAACAGCTCCGGCAGCAAGCGATTGTCCATCCATGATAGCAGCGTCCATTTCCTGTACCCCTTTTTTGGTGAATACAGCCCCCCGCCCTGCATTAAACAATACATGGTCTTCCAGCACTACTAGGGAAGCTTTCACGGCATTTACCGCAGTTCCGCCCTCTTCTAAAACGGCAAAGCCTGCCTGTAAAGCCTGATTCAATCCATCCATATAGGCTTTCTCCAAATCTGGAGTCATATCTTCTTTTAGAATGGTGCCTGCACCGCCATGAATTACAAGTGTGTACATATCTGCTGATGGTTTGAATCAACAAAATTAGACCAATGATAGCCAGAAAAATATTAAGATTACCGGCACATCCTTAGAGAAGGTTTAACAGAAAATGCAATTCCTTTAATATTATCAACACAGCTACCATTAATGAACTGATAATAACCGGATAGATTCCTGAAGCAAAACTTGCTTTCGGATGGGGGCTGTACCTACTTCTTCGCAAACCAGTCCCCCAGCAATATTCGCCATCTCTGCAGCGAGGTGCATGGTACGAGTTACTGCATATACCAAGGAGGCAACTGCAATTACGGTATCTCCGGCACCACTTACATCGGCAATGTTTCTGATGTGGGTAGGGATAAGCGCCGAACTGGTTCCATCATGGTAATAGACGCCATGCTCACTTAAAGTAATGAATGAAATTTGATGATGCAGCTGCTTAAGCAAACTTGCATGGATTGAATCTAAATCAGCTAACTCAAGAGAAGAATTACTTAATTGTAGTCCTTCCTTCACCTCTTTTAAATTGGGTTTAAAAAGGGTGATACCCTGATAGGCAAAAAAGTTTTTCTTTTTTGGATCCACCGTTGTGATTACGCCTTTAGAATTACACAATTCGATAATGCGGGTTATCAAACTGGGCGTTAAAACGCCTTTGTTATAATCCTCTAAAATGCATACCTGCGGCAATCCCTGTTCAAAATAATCCAATATCTTTTTCCATACTGCTTCCTCCAATTCGGAAGATATATCATCCGCCACTTCAGCATCTAACCGAATCATTTGCTGATTGCGGGCCATCACGCGGGTTTTGGTGGTAGTTACCCGGTTGGGTGTTTCAACCATAAATGAAATATCCACCGGAACAGCAGCCAATAAATTTTGTAAGGTTTCCCCCGAACTATCTTTTCCCACCACACTGATGATAGTGGTAGCAGCTCCGAGTGAAGCAGTATTAATGGCCACATTGCCGGCTCCCCCGATACGGTTCTCCGATTTTTTTACGGCAACTACTGGCACCGGAGCTTCCGGAGAAATCCGATCTACCACGCCCCAACAGTAGGTGTCTAGCATTACATCCCCAATTACCAGCACCCGCAGGCGGGATATCTCTTCGAATAGGTGCTCAAAACTCATGTATCATTTTTTTTAAACTGCCGAACGGCCATATAATACAAAGGTACTCCCAACAAAGTAATCAGCAATCCCGGCCATGTATAGTCTCTCTTATAGATTAATAACAAGATACAAAATCCAATTCCCATACAAATATACAGTGCCGGTAAAAATGGATAGCCAACAGCTCGGTAAGGACGTTCCGCATCCGGACGTTGTTTGCGCAGGATAAATATCCCAATGATGGTTAATACATAAAATATAACTACCACAAAAGAAACCATATCGAGCAAGTCGCCATATCTGCCACTCAAACATAACAGAGAGGCAACTACACATTGTGCCCATAATGCCCAGCCGGGTACCTGGTTTTTATTCAAAGTACCGGCCTTTTTAAAGAAAAGTCCATCCCCTGCCATAGTATGATACACCCGTGCACCGGCTAATATCAAACCATTATTACAGCCAAAAGTAGAAATCATAATCATGATGGCAATTACATAAGTACCTGCCTGACCAAATATCACATTGGCTGCTGTTACTGCCACTCGATCTGCTTTTGCAAAAGCAATGTCTTGCAATGGCAATACCCCCAAATACATAAAGTTGGCACTCACATAAATGAGGGTAACAATGGAAGTACCCAAGAATAAACTAAGGCCAATATTGCGTTGCGGATTTTTTATTTCTCCGGCTATAAAAGTTACATTGTTCCAAGCGTCACTGCTGAAAATAGACCCTACCATAGAAGAAGCAATTGCTCCAACGGTAGCCGCACCCAGTAAGGGTATCATAATCGCCTGCCAGCCGGGGTTTGTATCTGCAGGTGCTGTTAAGCTCTTCATTTCCCAAGCATGTTGCCAGTTAGCCTGCCACACTTCGGGTTTCAACATAAAGAACCCTACCACAATCAGTCCAAACAAGGAGAGTAACTTGGTAACCGTAAAAGTAGTTTGTATCAATTTCCCCCCCCGAATGCCCCGTGAATTTATATAAGTAAGCAGCACAATCATCACAATGGTAACCAACTGCGCCACATGAATTTTTATGCCAGCTAGTGTTACCAGCACATTTTCTGGTGCCAGTTCGAGTATCGGAAAAAAGTAGGCTGCGAACTTACAAAAAGCCACTCCCACTGCCGCAATGGTTCCGGTTTGAATCACCGCAAAAAAGCTCCATCCGTATAAAAAACCAACCAACGGATTATACGACTCCTTCAGGTACACATATTGTCCGCCCGCTTTCGGGAACATGGCACTCAACTCCCCATAGCTTAGGGCTGCCGTAAGGGTCATGAAACCGGTAATCAGCCAAACGGCTATCAACCAGCCGGCACTGCCTACATTGCGGGTAATATCCGCACTAACAATAAAAATTCCAGAGCCGATCATACTACCTGCCACAATCATGGTAGCATCCATCAACCCCAGGGTTGGCTTAAATTGGGTGTTTGCTTGGTCCATATATGTCAAATCCCGCTTTTATACGGGATTTGAAGATAATAAAAATATAATGGAAGTTTACTTCTTCTTGTACATGTTATTTAAACCCTGCACCAGGTCAGACGTAATGTCGTAGGCAGGATCTTTATAGTAAATCAAGTCGGGATAGTTATTTAATATCAAAGAATACCCTTTTTGCTGGTTATAGGCCTTCAAAAAGTCTTCAATTTTCTTTTTCACATCCTGCAATTTTTTTACCTGCTCCTCCTGAAACTCATCTGCCAGCATTTTTTCCTTTCCCTGAAAAGCCTTTTCCTGCTGCAAAAATTCTTGCTGTTTGCCGGCCATTTCAGTTTGTGAAAGCATTTGACTCAATTTCTGAAGCTCCTGGTACTTATTGGTTAAAATGGTACGCATTTGGCCAATCTGGCGCTGATTTTCATTGGCTTTTGTCTGGAGCTGCAACTGCACTTCTTTGTAATAATCAAATTGATTTTGAAGACTATCTCCTTCAAAATAGGCTACCTTAAAATTACCCGAAGGCACTGCAATCGAACTTTCGATGTTAGATTGCGCCGATTTACCCGAAAAATGTAGGTAAAAAAGTATCAATACAGCTAGTCCTAATACGGCCTGTATTATTTGATTCGTATTTTTCATGTGTTTGTTTTTCTTATTTTATTTTCTGAAATTTTTTAGCCAGCTTACGTTTATCAGGTTGAAGTCTGAGAAGTTGTTCAAGCTTCCTCCCTAAGAATTCTTACCAAAAAATTCCGCTGAATTGGGCACAAAATACGCCATTTCAGTAAAATCAGAAAGGAATTCAAACGAAAGAGCCTATAAAAAAAGCAGAAAGCGGTTAACTTTCTGCTTTTGTATTTACGTATCAGTGAATGCTTACTATTCTTCGTCGTCGAAACTCATCGCTTCCCGTGTAGTAGTCAGAACATCGTATTCTTCCTTACTACCTACAATCAGGCTATCGAATTGCTTTTGACCTGTACCAGCTGGGATGAGGTGTCCGGTAATTACATTCTCCTTCAGACCCAACATCAGATCGGCCTTGCCCTGAATAGCTGCCTGACTTAACACCTTAGTAGTTTCCTGGAACGATGCCGCTGAAATCCAGCTTTGCACACCCAAAGAAGCTTTGGTGATACCCAAGAGTACCGGAGTTGCGGTAGCAGGACGAGCATCTCGTATTTCTACTACCTTCTTATCACTTCTGCGAAGAATAGAATTCTCTTCTCGTAATTCGCGGAGCGTAACAATTTGTCCGGCTTTCATCTTAGTACTTTCACCAGGCTCTGTAACTACTTTTTTATCGTAAATCCGGTCGTTCTCTTCAATAAAGTCGAAGCGGTCTTCCAGATCCTCCTCCAAGAACTTCGTGTCGCCGGCATCTACAATTTCTACCTTCTTCATCATCTGACGAACGATTACTTCAATGTGCTTATCATTGATGCGTACCCCTTGTAAACGGTATACTTCCTGAATCTCATTCACCACATATTCCTGAACAGCGAATGGTCCTTTAATTGTGAGAATGTCTGCAGGAGCAATTTGTCCATCCGACATCGGCGTACCTGCTTTTACAAAGTCACCATCCTGTACCAGAATCTGACGCGTAAGTGGAATGAGGTACTTCTTAATCATGCCGTCTTTAGACTCAACAATGATTTCGCGGTTTCCTCTCTTCACACCACCAAAGGCTACAACCCCATCAATTTCACAAACGATGGCTGGGTTACCCGGATTTCGTGCTTCAAACAATTCAGTAACACGAGGCAGACCTCCGGTGATATCTCTCAGTTTACCTAAGATTCTTGGAATTTTCACCAATACCTGTCCGGCTTTTACCTCATCTCCTTCTTCAATAGAAATGTGTGATCCTACGGGCAGGTTATATTGCTTAGACTCTTTACCGCTACCCACAAGTAAGGTTGGAATACGGGTTTTGTCTTTGGTTTCAATAACCACTTTTTCACGGTGACCGGTTTGCTCATCCGACTCATCCCGATAGGTAATACCATCAATGATGTTTTCGAACTTAATGGTTCCGTTAATTTCCGAGATAATTACGTTATTGAATGGATCCCAAGTACAAATAACATCTCCCTTCTTAACAACTACTCCGTCTTTAACATTCAGGGTAGAACCGTATGGAACGTTATTGGTAATCAGCAATCGATCGTTTTTCACATCGGTTATTCTAACTTCCCCTGTACGGCCAATTACTATCTTAATTTTCTTGCCTTCATTATTTAATGCATCCACCGTTCTTAGTCCGTCGAACTGAAGGGTTCCGTCGAATTTCGCTTGAAGCGTAGATTCTACCGAAGCAGATCCCGCAACACCACCCACGTGGAAAGTACGCAAAGTAAGCTGCGTACCCGGCTCACCAATCGACTGGGCTGCAATGATACCTACTGCATCTCCGCGTTGTGCGAGATAACCGGTAGCCAGATTTTTACCATAACATTTTACGCAAACTCCCCGCTTACATTCGCAGGTAAGTACAGAGCGGATTTCAACGGTTTCAATACCGGCATCTTCAACTCTTTTGGCCTCCTCGTTGGAAATTTCTTCACCCGCACGAATAATCAACTCATCTGTTAACGGATGATATACATCGTGCAACGAAGTTCTGCCTTCAATACGATCGCTTAGTGGTTCAATAATGTCTTCATTATCTTTCAGAGCAGTCATCGCATTACCCCGCAGTGTACCGCAATCGTCTTCTCCAATCACCACATCCTGAGAAACGTCCACCAACCTACGAGTCAGGTAACCGGCATCGGCTGTTTTCAAAGCCGTATCAGCCAAACCTTTTCTGGCACCGTGTGTAGAGATAAAGTAATCCAATACATTCAATCCTCCTTTAAAGTTAGAGAGAATCGGATTTTCAATTACCTCACTACCGGTACTTCCACTCTTACGGGGCTTAGCCATCAATCCACGAATACCCACTAGCTGTTTTACCTGTGTTTTACTACCACGGGCTCCGGAATCCAACATCATAAATACGGAGTTGAAACCTTGCTTATCTATCGTCATTTCACGAATCAAACTTTCCGTAATCTTCATATCCACACGACCCCAGATATCAATCACCTGATTGTATCTTTCGTTATTCGTGATTAAACCCATGTTGTAGCTTTCCCAAACTTCTTCTACTTCTACCTTAGCAGAATCCAATAATTGATTTCTGATTTCAGGTACAATCAAGTCGTTTACGCTAAATGATAATCCACCTTTGAATGCCATGCGGAATCCAAGGGTTTTGATATCATCCAAAAACTTGGCAGTTTTAGGAACGTTGGTGATTTTAATAATATCTCCAATAATTTCTCGTAAACTTTTTTTGGTAAGGAGTGCATTTACATACCCTACTTCTACAGGCACATGTTGGTTAAACAATACACGACCCACTGTGGTATCAATCAACTTTCTAACCAACTGTCCGTTTTCACGAACCATGGTACGAACCTTAATATTGGCATGCAAATCCGCTATACCTTCATTGTAGGCAATGATTACTTCATCCATATTGTAAAACGCCATACCCTGACCTTTTACAATTTCAGTGTCGGTTGTTTTCTTACCCTTAGTGATATAGTATAATCCAAGTACCATGTCCTGAGAAGGCAGGGTAATCGGGGTACCATTTTGTGGGTTAAGAATGTTGTGAGATGATAACATCAGCAACTGGGCTTCCAAAATAGCAGCATTGCTCAAGGGCACGTGCACGGCCATCTGGTCACCATCAAAGTCGGCGTTGAATGACGAGGTTACCAACGGGTGCAACTGGATGGCTTTACCTTCCACCAATTTGGGCTGGAATGCCTGAATAGACAGTCTGTGCAGCGTTGGGGCACGGTTTAACAATACCGGGTGACCTTTTAATATGTTTTCGAGGATATCCCAGATTACAGCTTCTTTGCGATCTACCAGCTTTTTAGCTGATTTTACGGTTTTTACAATACCGCGCTCAATCAGTTTTCTAATAACAAATGGCTTGAACAATTCAGCCGCCATATCTTTAGGCAATCCACATTCGTGTATTTTCAGTTCCGGTCCAACCACAATTACCGAACGACCAGAATAATCTACCCGCTTTCCCAAGAGGTTCTGACGGAAACGTCCCTGCTTTCCTTTCAGCACATCAGATAAAGATTTCAGGGCACGACCACCTTCCGCTTTTACGGCGTTGGATTTACGGCTATTATCAAACAGGGAGTCAATGGCTTCCTGCAACATTCTTTTTTCGTTCCGAAGAATTACTTCTGGGGCTTTAATCTCTAACAAACGCTTTAAACGGTTGTTACGGATAATAACCCGGCGATATAAATCATTCAAATCTGAGCTGGCAAAACGTCCGCCATCCAAAGGAACCAGCGGTCTTAATTCCGGTGGAATAACGGGAATATATTGCATTACCATCCACTCGGGGCGGTTGGTAATATGGTGACTGGCTTCGCGGAAAGATTCTACCACACTCAGGCGCTTCAAGGCATCTGCCTTTCTTTGCTGAGAAGTTTCGGTGGCAGCAGAGTTACGCAGTGAGAAGCTCAGTCCATCCAGGTCGATGCGCTCTAATAAGGCATGCACAGCTTCGGCACCCATCTTAGCAATAAACTTATTGGAATCTTCGTCGGGCAGGTATTGATTGTCTTTCGGTAAAGTATCCAGTAAATCTAAGTACTCTTCTTCTGTAAGCAAATCACCCATTTTCAGGTTATCCTTGATACCGCCCTGAATTACTACAAAACGTTCGTAGTAAATGATGGTTTCGAGTTTTTTAGAACTCATTCCCAACAAGTAGCCGATTTTATTCGGTAAGCTCTTAAAATACCAGATATGTACAACAGGCACTACTAGTTTGATATGCCCCATTCTTTCGCGACGAACTTTCTTTTCTGTTACTTCAACGCCACAACGGTCGCAAACGATACCCTTGTAACGGATACGCTTATATTTACCACAGGCGCACTCGTAATCCTTCACCGGTCCGAAAATTCTTTCACAAAACAATCCATCCCGCTCAGGTTTGTAAGTACGGTAATTGATGGTTTCGGGCTTCAACACTTCACCAAAACTTCTTTCCAGAATATTATCTGGCGAAGCCAAACTGATGGTGATTTGCGAAAAAGATGGTCTGGGTTTATTGTCTCTTTTGAATGCCATATCTCTGATGAAAATTTGTAAGTTAAGTTTGTGTACCGTTTTTTCAGTTTCGGTTTAAAAAAGCTTTTTCTGTTTTAGCAAAACAATTGCCTAAACAGTATGGCCATACAGATAGGATTTATCTGCATGGCCAATGGCTGATTTATTCAAATTTAAGATCCAGTCCTAGTCCACGCAATTCATGTACTAATACATTGAATGATTCGGGAACACCGGGTCTTGGAATATTATCTCCTTTAACAATAGCCTCATAGGTTTTCGCTCTTCCAATGATATCATCCGATTTGAGGGTAAGCAATTCCTGCAAGATGTTGGCAGCACCATATGCTTCCAGTGCCCATACTTCCATCTCTCCAAAACGCTGACCTCCAAACTGAGCTTTACCACCGAGCGGCTGCTGTGTAATCAAACTATACGGTCCGATTGAACGGGCGTGCATCTTATCATCAACCATGTGGTGCAGCTTAATCATATAAATCACGCCCACAGTGGCTTTCTGATGGAAACGCTCTCCTGTTTCCCCATCGTATAAATAGGTATGTCCATTGCGCGGAATACCCGCTTCAACACAATACTGTTCAATCTGATCGGTAGAAGCTCCGTCGAAAATCGGGGTAGCAAACTTCAGTCCCAAACGCTTGCCCGTCCAGCCAAGAATCGTTTCATAGATCTGTCCCAGATTCATACGAGAAGGTACTCCCAATGGATTCAGTACAATATCAACCGGTGTACCATCTTCCATAAACGGCATATCTTCTGCACGTACAATTTTGGCAACAATCCCTTTGTTTCCGTGGCGGCCGGCCATCTTATCTCCCACTTTCAACTTACGCTTAACCGCCAAGTAAACTTTAGCCAGTTTCAATACACCTGCAGGTAACTCATCACCAATAGAGATGTTGAATTTTTCCCGCTTGTATCTTCCCAGCTCTTCGTTAAACTTGATGCTGTAATTGTGTAAAAGGGTATTAATCTGATCGTCGGTTTTAGCATCACCCGTCCAGCCCAATGGGTTTACATTCTGATAGTCAATCGTACTCAGGTTCTTTTGATTGAACTTGGCACCTTTGCCTATCAACATTTCACCAAAGTTGTTGCTTACGCCAGTAGAAGTTTTATCCTTCAACAGGGTTTGCAATTTATCCAGCAACAATTCCTGTAAACTTTCCCCATTTTGCGCATGTACTTTCTCTACTTTTTCCAACAAAGCTTTTTCGCGGATTTTACCGTTCTTGTCTTTCTTGGCGCGCTGGAATAATTTCTTATCAATTACCACACCCTCTGTTCCGTTCGGTGCCTTTAGAGAAGCATCTTTGGCATCACCGGCTTTGTCACCAAAGATGGCACGCAATAGTTTCTCTTCTGGAGTAGGATCAGATTCTCCTTTAGGGGTGATTTTACCAATCAGGATATCTCCTTCTTTAATAGTCGCACCAATGCGGATAATTCCATGTTCATCCAAATCTTTGGTAGCTTCTTCAGATACATTGGGAATATCGGGCGTTAATTCCTCTTCACCCAATTTGGTATCGCGCACTTCCAGTTCATATTCTTCAATATGCACAGAGGTAAACAAATCTTCCCGCACTACTTTTTCACTGATTACAATGGCATCCTCGAAGTTGTAACC
>CAIUKP010000340.1 GCA_903899675.1 uncultured Bacteroidota bacterium
CTGCTGAATGTTTCCGGTTGTGATACGCCCTAAATTCAGGATACCGGCATTGCGACCAATCAGGGGCTCTCCATCCAACATAATTAGGGTATAGGCTGGATCTAATCCCATCATCTGTATACCTTGCCCAAACGGATTGGGATAACCATTTAACGAACTCCCCAACTGGGAATTCACCACTACCAATCCGGTTTGCTCCTGCAACACATCCTGCAACCGAAGTAATCCGGATTGCCTGATTTGCTTGGCAGAAACAAAAGTTACAGGCACTGCCACATTACTCAATTTTCCGGTAATGCGGGTGGCAGTTACTATTAGGGGATCACTACTACCAAAAAGGGTATCTCGAACCTGAAGTGATTGCCCACGTAGACTACTGAATGCGAAGAAAAATATGATAACTAGATGCCCTCTTAACATAAAATTTAAGTGGTGCAAAGTTTTTGCTAAACCTTGCTATTAATTGCCACACAATTGTAAAAATTGTAGTTGCCAAATAAAAATGACGCTTTTGTGACAAATGCCAGCCTGATGAAAATACCCCTATATGTGCATACCTTTAGTATATGAATTTGACTCTATTTTCCGCACAACCTTACGATCACATTTACTTTACCCCGGCGGCTGAAAAAGCTGGCATAACTATTCAGTACCAAGAAATGCCCCTTAATGAAACCACTGCCGCATTGGTTGCGGAAACAGAGGCAGTTTGTGTGTTTGTAAATGATCTGGTAAACGAAAAAGTTTGTGCGCAATTGTCAGCAGCAGGGGTTCGCATCATTGCCTTACGCTGTGCAGGTTTTAACAATGTAAACCTAGAGGCAGCTAAAAAATATCAACTAAGAGTTTGTCGTGTACCTGCCTATTCGCCCGAATCGGTAGCAGAACATGCTGTAGCCATGATTCTTACCCTTAATCGAAAAACCCATAAAGCCTATAATCGGGTGCGTGAACAGAATTACTCAATAAATGGATTACTCGGTTTTAACTTATTTGGCAAAACAGTGGGGGTAGTTGGTACCGGAAATATTGGCGCCTGTTTTTGCAAAATCATGCTGGGCTTCGGATGCCGCGTAATTGCCTACGATATTGCTAAAAACCCATCTTTAGAAAAATTGGGAGTTGAATATGTGCCACTGGAAGAAGTACTGAAAGCAGCTATTGTTTCATTACATTGCCCACTTACCCCACAAACCCATCACCTGATTAACGAGCAAACCCTAGAAAAAATGCAGCCAGGGGTGATGTTGATTAATACCAGCCGGGGCGGATTAATAGACACCAAAGCTGTTATTCAGGCCCTGAAAAAGGGGGTGATTGGCTATTTGGGGATGGATGTGTATGAACAGGAGGAAAACTTGTTTTTTAAAGACCTTTCTAACCGGCTATTGGAGGATGAAACCCTACAACGATTATCAAGTTTTCATAATGTGTTAATAACTGCTCATCAGGCCTTTTTTACCCAAGAAGCCCTGCATGAGATTGCTACAACAACGTTAAAAAATATAATTTCCCTGAAGAATGATAATAATCTGCCACAACAGGCAGCAATTTTAGTTTAATTTGTATCTCTATTTCACCCCCATTTTAAGGGAAAAATTATGAAGTCAATCACCCTCCGCCTTTTCAGTTTTCTTTTTGCTGGATTCTTATTGGTATCCTGCGAAAAAGAGTATAGTTTAGAAAATGGAGGATTTTCGATGACGGCCTTAGGTACGTTGCTAGATTCATTGGGCAATTGCAAACAAATTAGCGTGAATGGTGCATACAAAGTAGATGTGCCACTTACCACTTCTAACTACCTACAGGCGAACGTAAACTTCATAAGAACTGGTAAATACAAAATCAATTCCGACACGGTAAATGGGATGTGGTTTCAAGATTCTGGTTTTGTTTTAAATACCGGTGCAGTAAAAGTTTCTGTAAAAGGATATGGAAAACCTTTATTACCGAAAACTTCTGTTTTTACCCTGCGCTTTAATGGTACCTCCTGCAGCTTTACCGTTACAACAACTGGTTCCGGCGGCACTGGCGGTGGTGGCGGTGGTGGTGGGGATGATTATTTTCCAACAACTACTGCTTCTAATTGGACGTATAAATACGAACCGAAAATTGGATCACTGGATACATTTCGTGTTACGGTAGCTGAAGAAACCTTTACAATTGATAGCTTAGAGTATTTCCAGTTTGCGCGCTCAACAGAAGATACCTTTTATTTCGCGAAAAATTCTTCTATCGGCAATTATTATGCGTTAAGTACAATTGATTTTGACTATGCATTTATTTTTGATTCAGTTCCTTCGTATTTTATTACCTACCCTTTTTTAAAGGAAAGAGCTGCGGTTAATGAAAGTTGGGAAACCCAGGAATACGGGATAGTAAAACTAGTAACCGGGGGAGTTGCAGAATTAGGGGTATCTAAAGCGATTTTTACCATTTTGTCTAAAAACACGGTACCCTATACAATTGGGGGTAACACTTATCAAAATGTAATAGCAGTAAAAAGAGAAATCCAATTCAAGCCTACCGGAGGAACTTTTAGAACTGTAACATCAGGCATATCTTATTATGCGAAAGGATATGGCTTAATTGACCAAGTAATTGGGGTAGTACCCAATAGTTTATCCATTCCCATTACCCGACAGCCCAAGATTTATTAGAAATATACTATTACGAAATCTGATTTTGGTCGTTTACTTCCGTTCTGGTTTCAATAGTATGTACCCTTTTTTCTTCGAGACGGGCCATTAATTTATTTTGAAACAGCAAGAGCACAATTACGCCTGTTGAAATGGAAGCATCTGCTAAATTAAAAACAGGCCGAAAGAATTCAAATTCATCTCCACCCCAAAAAGGAACCCAAGAAGGGAAATGTGCATGGGTAATTATTGGAAAATAGAGCATGTCTACTACTTTACCATGCAGTAAAGAAGCATATCCCCCGCCCGGAGGAAAAAAGCGGGCTATGTTTTGGCTAAGGGGGTTACTCTGCTCAAAAATAATTCCATAAAACAAACTATCTATTAGATTTCCTAAGGCACCGGCATAAATTAAAGCTGCACAGATTAAAAACCCTTTGTGGTATTTTTTTTGTACAAAATCGCGCAATAAAAAACTTCCCCAGATAACGGCCACTAAGCGGAAAAGCGTAAGGATGATTTTACCCGTATCACCCCCGAATTTCCATCCCCAGGCCATCCCTTCATTCTCTACAAAATGTAAGCGAAACCAATCGGCAATAATCACATGCTCTTCGCCTGCATAATAATTGAGTTTGATATAAAATTTCAATGCCTGATCGGCTGCCAATATCAGGAGAATTAGGTATACGAGATGTTTTCCTTTCACAAATAATTCGTTTATATAGTTGCAAATATAGCAATTGCCTGAAAAGGCTTTGTTTTCCTGGTAAAATTTATCAATTTGTATATAACTGGATTACTCTTCTAGGTAAACTCTTTTTACCCGAGCACTAATCCCAGTCATTATCTCATAGGGTATGGTTCCCGCTTTGGCAGCCAATTCGCCCACCGGCACATGTATTCCCATTACTTCAACTTCATTACCAGCAGCTACTTCGGGAATATGGGTAACATCCAACATCGTCATATCCATACATATATGCCCTACCACCTGCACCCGATTTCCTGCCAACCACATTTCTCCGATTCTATTTCCCAAAGCGCGAGGATACCCATCGGCATATCCGATATTCACAACGGCAATGATAGTATCCTGCTCCATCACTGCTGCTAGTCCATACCCAACGGTTTGCCCCTTGGCAACTTTTCGCACTTGGGCAATCGTGGTGGTTAGTGTGGCAACGGGTTCTAATGCTAATGAGTCACCCGATCGATCTCCTCCATACATCCCCATACCCAATCGTACCATATCTAACTGAGCCTGCGGATGGCGTTGAATTGCTGCAGAATTGGCAATATGTCGCAAAAAAGAATAAGGCAAAGAGGCAGCCAAGGTTGCACAAGCTGCTGTAAACACAGCTAACTGATTATTGGTAAACTCATCGGCTGTGGGGTTTTCACTGGCAACAAAATGACTGAACACGGTTTGAACCCTAAGCAGCGGATTCTGCTGAAGCAGTGCCACCAGAGCTGGAATTTCATCCGGATTAAATCCCAGCCGATTCATGCCGGTATTAATTTTCAGGTGCACCGGAAAATGGGTAATCGCTTCTTTACCCAGAAATTGTAAAAAGCTGCGGGTGATGGCAAATGAATACAATTCTGGTTCTAATTGGTATTGTAACAGCGCCTCAAATCCGCTTTCCTCCGCATTCATCACCATGATGGGCAAACGAATACCTGCCCTTCTTAATTCGATACCCTCATCGATATAGGCGACTGCGAGATATTGTACCTGTTGATATTGTAGCATTTTGGCAACCTCTGCACTACCAGTTCCATAGCCAAAAGCCTTCAATACCACCATCATTTTTGTGTTGGGCAATAAAATCGATTGATGATTTTTTACATTACGCGATAAGGTAGTTAGGTTGATGATTAACTGCGTTTGATGTGTTTTTAATTCGAGCCGCCTCACAATTCGCTCAAACTGAAACACCCGGGCACCTTTCAATAATATGATGCAGGATTGAAAATCACGCTCCCTAAAAGCACGAAGAAATGATTCGGTATCAATAAAAAACGAAGCCGTTATCTCTACTTTATGAAAAGCATTGGCATAGTGTGAAATTCGTGGCCCCATCCCAATTACCTGCTTAATTCCTTTTACCTGCAATAGCTGAGCCAACCGAGGATATATAATTTCATCGGATGCTTCGGGGGCAGGCAAATCACTCACAATTAACAATGGCATTAAATCACCTGCCTGCTGCACTTGA
>CAIUKP010000341.1 GCA_903899675.1 uncultured Bacteroidota bacterium
AACAAGCGGGAAAATACCTCCGAATGAGCTGTCTGGCGCTCGCTTTTTTACGGGTAGGCTCATAAAATGGCATCATTCCGGCAATAATCGGCAAATGCCCTGGAAAGGAGAGAAAGATCCCTATAAAATCTGGTTGAGTGAGATCATCCTTCAGCAAACCCGGGTTGCGCAGGGTATGGAATATTACCTCCGTATTGTAAAAACCTATCCAACTGTTGAGCAACTGGCAGCTGCACCCGATGCCGCTGTATTTAAACTATGGGAAGGATTAGGCTATTATAGCCGATGTAGAAATTTGCTGGCAACCGCCCGAATGGTTTGTAAAACTTACCAAGGAAAATTTCCATCAACTTATCAACAACTGCTCGATTTACCGGGAATTGGTCCGTACACAGCTGCTGCTATTGCTTCTTTTGCCTTTCAGCTGCCCTATGCGGTAGTAGATGGAAACGTTTTTAGGGTTTTGGCCCGTTATTTTGGGAATCATACTGCCACCGATTCAACGGCAGGAAAAAAATATTTTACCGATTTGGCCAACCAATTGCTGTATCAACCAGCACCAGGTATTTATAATCAGGCGATTATGGATTTTGGAGCTACCATCTGCAAACCTCAGCAACCTCTTTGTGCCCAGTGTTTTCTAAAAACGAAATGTGCAGCTCGCCAAAATGGATGGGTACATCAATTGCCCGTTAAGGAAAAAAGTATTCAGCGTTCTGTGCGGCATTTTACTTACTGGGTTTTTAACTATCAGGGAAAGCGGGCGGTGCGAGAAAGAACCTCGGGAGATATCTGGCAACATTTATCCGAGTATTACTTAATGGAAACCGACAAACCAGTAGAATGGGATAAGCAATTGATATCTGAGTGGCTTACCGGGCAGGGAATACGAACGTTTCAACTGGAAGCCATTTCCCCTTTATATAAGCAAAGCCTCACCCATCAGCATATAAAGGGTATTTTTATCAGCATCCGGGTAACTGCCATTCCTACATTTTTGCAGCACTATCAATGGATACCATGTAGTCAGCTGAAAACCCGAGCTTTTCCTCGTCTCATTAATCAGTGGATGGAAGCGCCCGAAATGCCTTAATTATCCTCTTATGGTAAAAACCTAGCAACGTTACTATATATTCACACTATTGGGTACTTATTGCGATGATTGCTATAGAAATAATACATTTGTGAGGGATAACGTCGGCCAGCCGGCGATTGATAACTAAAAAATCTACTTTGGATCACCACCCCGTTAATCAGTTTTTTCAAAATGCCGTGCTACTTTCGGGCATTCAGGCTCAGGGTACTACCATTCTTGTAGTGGTACTGATTGTATCGCTTTTTTTATCCTTTGTTTTATCCGGCTCAGAAGTTGCTTTCTTTTCACTTACCTATAAGGATGTGAATATGCTCAAATCGAAGCAGCAACTTGCTTATTTACGTATCGTGAAATTGCTGGAAGAACCTAAAATATTATTAGGCTCACTTTTAATTGCCAATAGCTTTATAAATATTTCCATCATCATTATCTCTAATTTACTGATTGATAACCTGTTTAATTTCGAAAGCTTTAATGGGGTTTGGATAGAGTTTTTAATTAAGGTGGTGGTGGTTTCTTTTATGCTGGTATTATTCGGAGAAGTAATGCCAAAAGTGCTCGCAACACAGAATAATATTCGCTTTGCCCACGATTTTGGGGGAGTAGTTCAGATAGTTTATTACACCTGTAGCCGGTTAAGTCGCTTTTTGGTAAAATATTCAGATTGGGTAGAAACCAAGCTTACCAATCGTTCTAGTGGTGCTTTTAGTTTAGAAGAGCTAGACCATGCCATCGATTTAACTACCCAGCATACTGCCACCGAAAACGAGAAGAACATACTCAAGGGGATTGTAAAATTTGGCAATATTACGGTTAAACAAATAATGAAAACCCGCGTGGATGTAAACGGAATCAGTGATGATACCCCTTTTCCCGAACTAATCGCACAGGTGAAAGAATGGCGCTACAGTAGGTTGCCGGTGTATAAAGAAGATTTAGATAATGTAACCGGAATGATCCATACCAAAGATTTATTGGCTCACCTAAATGAACCAGAGAATTTTGAATGGCATTCGCTCATGCGACCTCCCTTTTTTGTGCATGAACAAAAATTTATTGAAGATTTATTAAAAGAATTTCAACAAAAACATATACACTTTGCGGTTGTGGTAGATGAATTTGGAGGAACCAGTGGAATTGTTACCCTGGAAGATATTCTGGAGGAAATTATTGGCGATATCAAAGATGAATTTGACGATGAAGAAGCCAGTCATAAAAAAATTGATGAAAACAATTATCTGTTCGAAGGAAAGACCATGATTAATGATGTTTGTAAAATCATGGAACTGAAAAAAGACACTTTTGAATCGGTTCGAGGAGAGAGTGATTCGCTGGCGGGCTTAGTGCTGGAAATTGCCGGTGAAATTCCTAAACCTGGGCAGGTACTGCAATCAGGAGATTTTGAATTTACCGTGCTGGAAGTAATAAAAAACCGCATTCACCGAGTAAAAGTTACTATCAAGCGACAAACCACCTCCGATTAAGCTATGCGTTTATTCAAATCCTATTCGTTGTATTTTCTTGGTTGGTTGTTGTTGATAATCGGATGGGCCTGTAATAGCACCTATACTGCTAAGCCCAAGGGATATTTCAACATCACCTTCCCCCAACGGGCCTATCAAACTTTTCAGCAACCCGGTTATCCATATACCTTCGAGTATCCTGTATATGCTAGGGTAGTAAGAGACTCTACCTTTTTTGGGGAACCCACCGAAAATCCTTGGTGGATTAATATCGAGTTTCCCGGTTTCAACGGAAAAATTTATATCAGCTATAAACCTATTGGCCCCAATTCATTAGACACGCTGATAAAAGATGCTTATCGCTTAACCGGTAAACACAATACTATGGCATATTCCATAGAAGACACAGCTTTTGTTACCCCACAAAAGGTATCCGGCGTTTATTTTACAGTAGGTGGAAATGTGGCAACCGCCCATCAGTTTTTTGTTACCGATTCGGTTCGCCATTTTTTGCGCGGGGCCCTGTATTTTGATGCCACCCCCAATGCCGATTCATTAGGTATTGTAAATGAATTTTTATTAACCGACCTGAAACATATGGTAAATACGCTGCAATGGCGAAACCGCTAAAAGCATCTATTTATGCACTACCTTTAACTTGAACCCAGCCGTATGATAGCCATTGACCACGTTTTAATTAGCGATGAAGTTGTTCAGGAAGCCTTTGTTTGCGACCTCACCAGTTGCAAAGGGGGCTGTTGTGAAGATGGCGATGCAGGGGCACCACTTGAAAAAGCAGAGCTGGATGAGCTGAATGCCTATTATGAGTTGGTAAAACCTTATATGACGGAAGCCGGTATTGCGGAGATTGAAAAGAGAGGGAAATATATGTATGATCGTGAATTCGGATGGGTAACACCTACCATTCAGGGTGCATTGTGTGCATATGGAAAAAAAGATAAAAATGGGGTTATACTATGTGCCATTGAGCAGGCTTACCTGGCCGGAAAGATTAGCTGGAAGAAGCCCATTTCTTGCCACCTTTTCCCCATTCGAATAAAAAAGAATAAGCGGGATCCGGATATGGAATATGTAAACTACGAACCCAGAGAAGACTTATGCAAGGCTGCCTGTGCACTGGGAACCAAATTATCAATGCCCGTATATATCTTTTTAAAGGATGCCCTGATTAGAAAATATGGAGCAGAATTTTATCTTGCATTGGAGCAGTCTGCTGAACGGCTCGCTAAATCATAAATAAAAATGAACAATACGGCTTCTTCCTTTCTTGCAAAAAGTACCATTAAGGCGGCTGATTTGGAGCACCGCCGGAAAATCAATTTTAATATTGGCAAGTATAATGCTGTTGTGCCGCAAGGGAAAAAACAATTCGCGCATTTGGAAGAAAGTCGTCAGTTGGCAAAAAACAGAAAATGGGAAGCCATAGAGCACCTAGATCAGTACCTGCTTGAGTTTGAACAAAAAATTACTGCAATGGGTGCGAAGGTAATATGGGCAAATGATGCCAATGAAGCCTTGGAAGCAATTGGACAAATCTGTGACCAAAAAAAATGTACTACTCTGGTGAAGAGCAAGAGTATGGTAACGGAAGAAATTCACCTGAATGATTTTTTGTCTTCCCGCGGTATTGAAAGTGTTGAAACGGACTTGGGAGAATATATTCAGCAGCTAGACGGTGAAGCGCCCTATCACATTGTTACTCCTGCCATGCATAAGAGCAAGGAGGATGTAGCTAAATTATTTGCCGAAAAATTAGGAACCCCTGCTCACCTTACACCCGAAGAATTAACAAGTGTTGCCCGCAAAATTTTACGCGAAAAATATACGGAAGCACAGATTGGAGTTACTGGTGGCAATTTTATTGTAGCCGATGTAGGAGGAATTGCCATTACGGAAAATGAAGGGAATGCCCGACTTAGCTGCGCCTGGCCTGCAACCCATATTGTTGTGGTGGGCATAGAAAAAGTAATCCCCTCCGTAAATGATTTATCTCTCTTCTGGCCGCTGCTTGCTACATTCGGAACCGGTCAGCAGGTTACTGTTTATAATACCATTGTAACCGGTCCACGCCAAGCTACCGAAACAGATGGTCCGGAAGAAATGTATGTGATTTTATTAGATAACGGTCGCACCAACCTATTGCAAAACCCCGATTTTCGGGAGGCTTTGTATTGTATTCGTTGCGGCGCCTGCTTAAATGCTTGTCCGGTTTATAAAAATATTGGAGGGCATTCCTATGAAACCACTTATAGCGGACCGATAGGAAAAGTGATTACTCCGCATTTACAAGGAATGGAAGCATACAAACACCTGAGTTATGCCTCTTCCTTATGCGGTAATTGCACAGAGGTTTGTCCGGTTAAAATCAATCTCCATGAATTACTACTCGATAACCGACACGAAGCTGTTACGCAGGGAATGAGTAGTTTAACTGAGCGGATTGCCTGGAAAATGTGGAAGCTAGCCAGTTTAAATCGGTCTATGATGAATATGGGAAACGCCCGTATGAAAAACTGGGTGGTAAATAGTGTTTTCAAGGGATGGACTACCCACCGAAGTGAACTCGATTTTGCCCCCAAAACTTTTAATGAGTGGTGGAAGGAGCGAAATCAAACTGCCTAATACCTTATCCTTCCTATATGTTGCCCACCCCCGAAACCAGCTTGTTGATTTTTACACAACAGGGAGGGCCCCGACTCAATTATATTATTTCGGTGCTATTTGGCAAACAAGCGGCTGTTACAGAAAGTGAGCAACTGTTTACTCAATTTGGCGGAGCCCGGATTCAATATCTAACTGAAAAGAAATTCGATAAAGTGTTGCATGTGCAACCAAAGGGTTTGGTTTTCGAGTCGGATATTCACCCTATTGCTATTGAATGTACTTTTTGGAAAGGGTATCCCATATTTTTTTCAGGGGAAGGGGATATCCCATTTGATATATTCTCCGCTGCATTTTATTTGGTTTCCCGTTACGAGGAATATCTTCCCTTTACACCCGATAAATATGGTCGCTTTCCACATACAGCCAGTTTGGCTTATCGGGAGGGATTTTTATCCATTCCCCTTGTACAGCATTGGGTTCAGGAGCTGAAGCATGTATTGGGTGTAACATTTTCCCCTTCTATTACAGATGTGCCCGTATTCTTAACCACGTATGATGCAGACATTTTATTTCAATACCAGCATCAATCTATTTTCTATAACCTGCGTTCATTGTTTGGCCATCTGCTGCATGGGCGATT
>CAIUKP010000342.1 GCA_903899675.1 uncultured Bacteroidota bacterium
AACCGCCGAAAGTTTCTTTCGCGGATGAGCATTGGCCTGGGTAGTGCCGCCCTGGGATCGTTATTGATTCCAGATTTGTTCAGCAGCAGTTCACCCGAAGAGGCTATAATGCAAGGCCTGCCTCATTTTGCTCCTAAAGCTAAGCGGGTCATTTACCTGTTTCAGAATGGTGCCCCCTCTCAACTAGAAACCTTCGATTATAAGCCACTGTTGAATAAAATGGTGGGACAAAACTTGCCGGAATCTATTCGGAACGGACAACGATTAACGGGCATGACGGCCAGCCAAACTACTTTTCCGTTGGTGGGTTCTTATTTTGGATTTAAACAATATGGTAATTCAGGTGCCTGGGTAAGTGATTTATTTCCCCACATGTCTAAAATAGTGGATGATATCTGCATAGTAAAAACCATGCATACAGAAGCCATCAACCACGACCCGGCGCTTACTTTTTTTCAATCAGGCGCTCAGCAGGGAAACCGCCCCAGTATTGGATCTTGGGTGAGTTATGGCCTGGGTACCGAGAACAGTAATTTGCCGGCTTTTTGCGTATTGCTATCACGTGGTAAGGGGAACGGACAAGGGGTATATTCTAAATTATGGACCAATGGTTTTTTAGATTCTGTGCACCAGGGTGTGCAATTTAGCAGCGGTGAAAATCCAATTCTCTATTTGCAAGATCCCGACGGAATGGATAGAAATACCCGCAGAAAAATGGTTGATCAGATTGCGGCGTTGAATGAGATGGAGCTGAAAAATTTTGGCGATCCCGAAACGGCGGCAAAAATTAGTCAATACGAAATGGCCTACCGCATGCAAACGGCCGTACCCGAAATTATGGATACCTCGCGCGAGTCGGAAGATATCATCAAATTATATGGCGCCGATTGTTTGGTGCCAGGTACCTATGCAGCCAATTGTTTACTCGCACGTAAGTTGTCGGAAAGCGGCGTACGTTTTGTGCAATTGTATCATCAGGGTTGGGATCAACATGGAAACTTACCCAATGAAATGAAAGGTCAAGCGCTGGATGTAGATCGCCCTTCGGCAGCATTGATTACCGATTTAAAACAAAGGGGCTTATTGGATGAAACCCTGGTAATCTGGGGTGGTGAATTTGGAAGAACCAATTATTGTCAGGGCAAAATAGCTCCCGAAAATTATGGTCGCGATCATCATCCCCGTTGTTTTAGTATTTGGATGGCAGGTGGTGGTATCAGGCCCGGAATGGTGTATGGCGAAACGGATGAGCTGGGGTATAATATTGTACAGAATCCAGTACATGTGCACGATTTTCAAGCAACCGTATTGCACCAGCTGGGGTTGGATCACGAAAAACTGACGTATAAATTTCAGGGCAGAAGGTATCGGTTAACCGATTTGTATGGGTCGGTGGTAAAAGATATTATCGCCTGATATGGATAGCTGATTTATGTAACGCCCTGAAAATTAGGGCAACTATTTTTCTTTCATGAAGCGATTTTTTTCTGTTATACATATACTAACCTGGGCAGGAGCCGGCTTCCTGATTTTTCTGTTATTTTTTCACGGCCGGATTTCTTTACCATTACTGCTTCAATTGGCCGGTCGGTTGCATCCGGTAGGGTTACATTTTCCACTGGTATTACTCTTACTGGTAATGGTATGTGATCTGTTGCCAGCAGCTGCTAAACCTCCCGAAATTTTTTTACAAGGCTTGCGAAGCATTACCATGTTTTCGGCGATGGTAACTGCGATACTAGGCATGTTACTCTATATCGAACAATCGGTAGCGGGCGATGCAGTTCAGTACCACAAATGGCTGGGTGTGGCACTCGCATTGTTGAGTTGCGCTTATTGTGGCGCGCATGCGTATTTACAAGAACGTATTCCCTTATTTCGAGTATCGGCTGCGGCCTTACTGATTTTAATTATCATAACCGCACACTTTGGAGCAACGATTACCCATGGCGAAAATTTTTTAACGGGCCCATTGCAAAAAAACGAGATAGCAATCATTGATACCAACAAACTTACCGCCTGGGAAGCCGTTTATCCGATTCTAAAAACCCGTTGTGGGGATTGTCATATAGGGTCGGTACAAAAAGGCGGATTGAGTATGAACGACAGCGCCGCTATTATGAAGGGCGGTAAAGAAGGTAATTGTATTGTACCCGGAGATAGTTTACATAGCCAAATGGTTCATCGTTTGTTACTACCGTTGAGTGATAAAAAGCATATGCCGGAAGCCGATAAACCTCAGCCCACCCTAGCAGAAATCAGTTTATTAATTAGTTGGATAAAAGCCGGAGCTCCATTTTCAAAGCTGCTTATTCAGCTACCAGAAAACAATCCATTTCGGCAGGCGGCTATGGCTAATAGTAGGGTAAATACTTTATCAGCATCTCGTAACTATACATTTGCTGCTGCGGATGCTGGAGATATAAAAAAGCTTTCGGATAATTATCGGGTTATTCAATCGCTGGCAAAGGATATACCTGCTTTATCGGTATCCTTTTTTGGAAAAGCGAATTTTAGTTCACAACGACTTACCGAATTGCAGCCCTTACAAGAACAAATTGTATCGCTGCAACTTGCGAAAATGCCCGTAACCAATACCGACCTTGCCGGGATAGGAAAATTACCTCATCTAGAAAAGCTGAATCTAAACTATACGCAGGTAACTGATGAAGGGCTTTCGCAATTGGCATCTCTTACTGCTTTGGAATCTCTTTCGCTTACCGGAACAGGCGTAACCGCCAAAGGCATTGCTGGATTTTTGCAACAGCGAAATGTGAAGGAGTTGTTTTTGTGGGACACGCCGATACCTACTCAGGAGATTGCCAATCTGCAAAAGCAATTTAGTAAAACTGTGATTGAAGCAGGACATGGTATTAATCCACCAGTGAGACCAAACATAATAATTTGACCGGTAGTCACATTTTGA
>CAIUKP010000343.1 GCA_903899675.1 uncultured Bacteroidota bacterium
CCAGTGGCGCTATTTCAATGGTGCGAGTACTCATATAATAACCCAATTTGTCGGCAGGTATCATATCGTCTAACGCATCATACAATGGTCGGAGATATGGATCAATTTTTTCTTTCAAGTCGCCCGGTAAAAAGCCTAAACTCTCCCCTGCTTCAACTGCCGGACGAGTTAATATGATTTTCTTCACCAGCTTGTTTTTCAATGCCCGCACCGCCAACGCTACAGCTGTATAGGTTTTACCAGTTCCTGCTGGCCCAATGGCAAATACAATATCATTCCGATCAACCGCTTGCACCATCTTTTTCTGGTTCGATGTTCTTGCTCGAACAGTTTTTCCATTCGGGCCAAACACCAGAATATCATTGGGATTTTGTTCAATAAAATTATCAACGGTTTCAGTATCATCTCCGCCAATAATTTGTTCAAAATAATTTTCGCTCAGGTGACCATTCCGCTGCAAGTACTGAACAATTAAATCAATTTTTTCCTTAGCTGTTTCAATTTGTTCCGGAGCCCCGCTGATTTTTAACTGCGTGCCTCTGGATAAGATTTTTAGAAGCGGAAATTTTTTTCTAAGGGTATCTAGTTTGCCGTTATTTACGCCGAAAAATTCTATCGGATTAACGGAGTCGAGGTTGATGATAGTGTCTGTCAATCTAGTTTTTTTAGGAGGGATAATTAATTTGATGTAAGAACTTCAACTGCTTACACCAAATTTAATTCTTTGTAAGCGTATCATCCCCAAACTTCTTATACACATATGTGGAAATAAATACAAACTATCATTATTTCAGCCGAACACGAAACTTTTAGTGTAATTCAACAGAGCAGAAAATTATATTCGCTTTAACGAATCGATAGTGGCTACCGGATCAGCAGAACTGAAAACTGTATTACCTGCAACCAACACATCAGCGCCGGCAGTTACAATGGAGGCTGCATTTTCGAGGGTAACACCTCCGTCAATCTCAATCAATACTGATGATCCCGTTTCTTGTATGAGTTGTTTCAATTCCCGAATTTTTGCCAAAGTATTTGGTATAAATTGTTGACCACCAAACCCTGGATTTACACTCATCACACAAACCACATCAATATCAAGTAAAATAGGTTTGAGCAATTGAACAGGCGTGTGGGGATTGATGGCAACTCCGGCTTTCATACCTAACCCTTTTATCTGTTGGATATTTCGGTGGAGATGTACACAGGCCTCATAGTGAACCGTGAGAATATCTGCGCCTGCTTTGTGAAAAGCTTCTGTGAGTAATTCGGGATGCTGAATCATCAGATGTACATCGCAAACTTTTTGGGTGGCTTTTCTGATTTGCGCAATCACAGGTATTCCAAAACTAATATTCGGCACAAAACTGCCATCCATCACATCCAAGTGGAACCAGTCGGCCTCACTTTGATTTAGCATATCACAATCACGTTGCAATTGCAAAAAATTCGCACTAAGTAGGGAGGGAGCAATTATAGGCATGGAGCAAATTTATTGAAATATTGTAGTTGCTGGCTAAAATCACCTATTTAATTAGGTTGGTGCTACATAAAAGAGCGCTAAGATTATATCTATAGGGCGTTTTTTAAAGAAATGCATCAAAAAATATCTTTGTTTTCGGAAGAGATCAACGGCCTGAAATCGCATATTGGGGTATTGCCATAGCAGGGTCTAAGCGCCGCGCCTGTTGAAAGTGAGCAACAGCATTGGAAGTGTCTTTTAATCGGGCTTCACAATTTGCCAGCCAATAATAGCCATCAGCATAAGTGCTTTTTAATTGGATTACTGTGGTGAATATTTTTTTAGCGGCTCCTGTATTTCCGGCATCCCAATATAAAAAGCCCTTTTCCATGTAGGCCTCCATGTAGTTATAGTTTATGCCAATACACTCGTCTAACGAATGATGGGCAGCCGGGGCCATCCCTTTTCTTGCATAATATACCCCTCTAATAAAAGCCACATGTGATAAATAGGCTGCATCGTTCCATTCACTTGCAATTGACTTGAGCAACAATAGAGCCGTATCATTTTTTTGTTCCGCCAGTAAATTCGAAGCTCGAAGCAGAAGATCAGGTGAGGGATAA
>CAIUKP010000344.1 GCA_903899675.1 uncultured Bacteroidota bacterium
GGGATATTCACGGAGTTTTTCAGGGTCCCAAAATCAGGTTCTCCGTGACCTTCAAATTCACCCTTTGTTCTAACATCTAAAATCATCAGATTTTTGGTCGATTTTAAGAATTTTGATAAATCTGACGGTGAAACGGACTTATGTATAATTGATTTTTTATCAACCAGTTTCATTTTACAATTAGGACACTCACCTGGACCAGCAAATACCTCTTTATCACATTTTATTCCACAAGGAGAACATACGTATTGGATTTTCACTGACGATGTTTTTTGAGAAAACCCTGTTTGACTATTACCACAAATAATTACTACTAATAACATTAATATATTGATAATATTTTTCATATATCAAAGATACACAAATAAGTCCTGTAAATTTTATAGGTCATTCACTTCCTTACGTATTATTAACTTCCAACCCATTTGATACTCAATCAGAACTGGATTTCAAGGATTAAGGCCTCCGGATTTTCCACCTTATCTAACTACTTGCAAAACGCCATCAGCCGATTTTCTTCAGAAGACGGGGAAACGCTTTTGGAGTGGATTGGATCCCGCGAAAATTAAAATGTTGTATATTATCAACAAAAAAAATATATTTGTCTAAAATAAACAACATTTATTCATGAACCGGAAGAAGCAACTTGTATTCCCCAAGTACCAGAAAATATTGGAGCAGGTAGGCGAAAACATAAAGCTGGCGAGGAAACGGAGGAAATTAACAACGCTGCAAGTGGCAGAAAGGGCCGATATTGACCGCAGTACCCTGTACAATATTGAGAAAGGGAATAGCAGTGTTTCCATGGCTGCTTACTTCAATACCATGCGTGTTTTGGGGTTGCAGGATGATTTTTTGAAACTGGCAGCAGATGATGATTTCGGAAGGAAATTACAAGACCTGCAGTTAATTGGAAATCCCCATAATCGGGCTTCTTCCAAGAAAGAATAATTAATCAGGGATTCTATGGATCTATTAAACGAAATAGAATTACTCACATGATTTAATTAGCCATGGCTACTAACAAAACAGATATATACGTATATGCTCATTGGTTGGGGATGCCCAAACCTAAATGTATGGGTGTACTGAGTGCCCAACAGGCAAATAGTAAAAAGGCATTTAGCTTTGAGTATGATGTTAGCTGGATACGTTCTAAAGAACAGCAGTTACTGGATCCTGATATTACTTGGTTTACTGGTCTGCAATACCCGAATGGCAAAGAGAATTTCGGGGTGTTTATGGATTCGATGCCGGATACATGGGGGCGAACTTTGATGAAACGTCGTGCTGCACTGCTTTCCAAAGAAGCTAGCCGGCCGATGCCGGTTTTATATGATATAGATTTTTTACTGGGTGTATATGATGAAACAAGAATGGGAGCTTTACGTTTTAAATTGGATAACGATGGGCCGTTTTTAGATAACAACCAGGTTATGCCTACACCACCGTGGACAAGCATCAGAGAACTACAGCATGCAGCAGAGGGTTTAGAAAATGACGAAGACAGTGAGGAAGTAAAAAAATGGCTGGCAATATTAATGGCACCGGGTTCATCACTGGGTGGTGCAAGACCGAAAGCAAATATCATTGATGACCATGGGCATTTGTGGATTGCCAAGTTTCCATCAAAAGGTGATTCCATTGATAAAGGTGCATGGGAATATCTGGCGTATAATCTCGCTTTGCAATGTGGCGTTGTAATGCAACCATCAAGGATTGAAAAAGTGGCGGGGAAGTTTCATACTTTTTTTACCAAACGGTTCGACCGGCAGTTGAGTGAACGCATACATTTTGCATCGGCGATGACTATGACCGGGCAAAATGAAGATACCATCAAAGAAAATCCTGCTAGTTATTTGGATATGGCAGAATTCATCCAGTACAACGGCGCACAAAATAAACATGACCTGCAGCAACTCTGGAGAAGGATTGTTTTTCACATTGCTATTTCCAACACAGATGATCACCTTCGGAATCATGGTTTTATATTGACAGATACGGGCTGGATATTATCTCCGGCTTTTGATATCAATCCCTCTGTTGATAAAGAGGGGCTAGCATTAAATATTGATACACACAACAATGCCTTGGACTTTGAACTGGCGAAAAGTGTGGGTGAGTATTTTCAGTTACGTGAAGCTGAAATGAATACCATCATCACAGAGATTACAACTGCTGTTAGCGGCTGGAAGAATGTTGCCCAGGAGATTGGTATTTCGAAAGTTGAACAGGAATTGATGAGTGGGGCATTCCGTTATTAAAAGAGCCTGTGCGCTTCCGGAACATCAGCGGTATGTTCCCCGTGAAGTTACCGAACAACAGAGAGGAACTGCAAAAAACAGCGTGAGTGTGAGTTTGAGTGTGATTTTTTTTAGTTGTTAGATTATCATTCCAAAGCGTGCAGTACGCCTGGGTGTACTACACGAGGAACATTCATACATATATTAGTTCCCCGTGTAGTTACCGAACGGCAGAGAGGAACTGCAAAAAACAGCGTGAGTGTGAGTTTGAGTGAGCATTATTTGAGTTAATAGATTATCATTCCAAAGCGTGCAGTACTTCTGGGTGTACTACACGAGGAACATTCATACATATTGTTGATCCCCGTGTAGTTACCGAACGACAGAGAGGAACTGCACGGCAGGTTAGCAATATTCTCTTCGCCTGGGCGGATCATCAAGCAGCCCTTTTTCATTTGTGTGCTAATCACCCGCACTGCTTTAAATTTAGCCCGCTGAAAAACGGGTTTTTTTGGCACCACCCCTTATTTTTGACCCATGGTTCGCTCCTTTTATCATTGGTTTTATCGAAAATTGCCTATTGAAAGGCTCGAAACAGATGATGCCATCTATTTATTAAACGAAAAGGAAGCGGCTAAACTGAACAGCCTGCAAACGAAAGCCGTATGGGCAGCGGCTATTATAGGCGCTTTGGGCGTATTGTTGCTGTATTTGCCCAAATATATCTGGCCCCATTTGTTTTCAAAATGGCCGGTTGACCTTTTTGAGCATACTATCCAAATACCGCTACGCTTCACTCTATGGAGTGTTTTTTTAGTGATGTTAGAACTCATGCTGCTTTCGTTTATGCATATTTACTGTATTCACCAAATGGCGGTGGCTACTGGTTTTCTTACCTACGAAAACAAGCCCCATGTTTCTTTTTCTGAATTATTGCTCAATATCAGCTTAGAGAAAAAGGACAAAACTGTTTCACGCTTTGGTATTGATCCACTGGCAGGTATGAACAAAAATGCGCTCTTCTTCTGGAACCTGCTCATTGCACTAAAAGCCACTATCAGTAATTTGGTTTTCAAAGTATTGGTGCAAAAAATGCTGGGGCGTTATGCTTTTCAGTGGGTACAAGATTTGGCGGGTATTCCCGTATTTGCAGCCTGGAATGCTTGGGGCACTTTTCAGGTATTGCGAGAGGGAAGGGTGGTAATTATGGGGCAAAACCTAGTGGAACAAGCTTTTAAGAAAATGAAGGAGGCCTGGCCAACCTTACAAAGTCAAAACGACCTGGTGTACAATTCTTTGCAGTTTATAGCCATCAGCAAACGTGATTACCATTTCAACCATAGCATACTTACCCGTCTATTTGTAGAACATTACCATCTGCAAAAGCCCGAAGCCCCTTTTAATGAAACCACTTACCTGCTTCAACTGCAACAAGCCCCCGCTGATATAAAGCAGTTGTGCAAATGGATTATTGCCCTTGGCTTTTTACTCGATGGCAGCCTCAGTAAGCGTGAGCAAAAGCGAATCGAACAATTAAATGCTATTGGGATGGCGCCGACAGACTGGAACACCATGAAAACCTGGACGAAGGCTTTTATGGATGGAAAGGGTTGGGAAGGGTTGGCCTTTACAGCTTGATTACAGGTTATTTTCTCCATCAGGCGCAGGGCTCAAGCCCTGTGTTTCCAAGTTACTAATTATCGTAAATCAGAAAACTTCCTTATTAATGAACTGCAATATGATGTGGGTGTTGATCATTTCTCTTTGAATGTATCGTTGCTTATACGGGAATGGAATTTTAAATAGAAAAGTAATCAATCACTAAATAAATTATTGATAGCGGAAGACCCTTCGGAGAAAGAAAAAAGGGAATATTTAAATTGTAGATGTTGATTTCAACTCCAAAGCGCATAGTTGCCTCCCCGCCCAGGCGGATCGGAAGTCTATGCAAGGAAGGAAAAGTTAGGTACTGCTTGTGCTTTTAAATTGTTTATATAGAATAAAGGACCCAAGAACAAGAGTAGCTGCAAGGCAGATTATTAACCCTATTGATTGTGGGCTTATGCACATTATGACTATCCCAATCATAAAGGCAAATATGTCAGACACACCTAAGAATGTCGTGATTGGGTGAAGAATTAATGTAAGATTCCGCATATTAAATATCAAAAACCAAACATACAATGAGCTACTAACTATACTGAACATCCAAAAAAAAAGAAAAAGTATCGAAATAGAAGATACATGTTCATCTTCAAACGGAAAAGATATCAAAAGTGCGATTCCCAAAAGCATAGCTACTATCAAGCTACTCCAAATAATATTTTTTATGAGTTTTTCCTTTTTCATAGTTTTATTTATTGATAGCAACCTGTGTTTGGATGAACGCTTGAGCCTGGGCTGAAAGTCGCCTAAAATCCGCTAGACCCAAAAGATATTTTTTTTATTTAGTTTTTTAAGGGTTGGATTTTACAGCATTCAACTGTTGGAAAAGATCCCAGTGAAGCATGCGGAAAATTGAACAAAATTGTAAAAAAAATTAAGA
>CAIUKP010000345.1 GCA_903899675.1 uncultured Bacteroidota bacterium
CGCTTTTATTTTTAAAGATTTTGAGAGCGGCAAACGTAAAACAGTCTATTAAACTATAGCCGGTTAGTCCGGCATTGAAATTGTAAGTAAGCTATATGAATCATTCTAAGATAAAAACCCTCGGCCAATTAAAAGCCTCCGGATACCAGAGTAAATCGGTTAAACAAGAATTACGCGATAATTTAATTGGCTTTATTCAGCGCAAAGAAAATCCCTTCTCCGGAATATTAGGGTATGAAGATACCGTGATACCGGATACTGAGCGGGCCCTACTGAGCCGCCATAATATATTATTTCTAGGGCTGCGCGGCCAGGCAAAAACCCGCATGGCACGCCAGATGGTAGAATTGTTAGATGAATATGTGCCCGTTGTAGCCGGCAGTGAAATAAATGATGATCCCCTTCAACCACTGAGCCGCTTTGCTAAAGATCAGATTGCAGAGCATGGTGATGAAACCCCCATTCAGTGGATTCATCGGGAAGAAAGATATGGCGAAAAATTAGCTACGCCGGATGTGAGTGTAGCCGATTTAATTGGTGATATTGATCCAATTAAAGCTGCCAATATGAAGCTCAGCTTTGCCGATGAAAAAGTAATTCACTACGGTATCATTCCTCGCAGTAACCGGGGCATTTTTGTTATCAACGAATTACCCGATTTGCAAGCGCGCATTCAAGTGGCGCTGTTTAATATTTTACAGGAAGGGGATATACAAATTCGAGGTTTTAAAATAAGGATGCCGCTCGATATTTTGTTTGTGTTTACCGCCAACCCAGAAGATTATACCAACCGAGGTAGTATCGTTACCCCTTTAAAAGACAGAATTGAAAGTCAGATTCTAACCCATTATCCAAAAGATATTGATACCTCTTTAGCCATCACCGAACAGGAAGCCCATTTATTGCCCGAACAAATTGGCAGGGTTACCATCAGTGATTTGGTAAAACGATTGGTAGAGCAGGTTGCTTTTGAAGCAAGATCGCACGAATATGTTGATAAGAAGAGCGGGGTAAGTGCCAGACTTACGATTGCAGCCTTCGAAAATATGGTAAGTGCTGCTGAAAGAAGAGCCATTATACATCATCAAGACAATACCCAAGTATGGATCAGTGATCTGGCCGGCATTATCCCTGCGATCACTGGTAAAATCGAATTGTTATATGAGGGAGAGCAAGAAGGTCCCTATCAGGTAGCCCTTCATTTGTTGGATAAAGCCATCCGAACCATTTTTCTACAATATTTTCCGAATCCGGAAGTAACCAAGAAGAAAAGAAATACCGGAAAAAAATCGGCAGACGAAAAGCAACCAGAAAATCCTTACCAATCCATTATTCGTTGGTTTGATGCCGGCAATCAACTGGATATACCGGTGGATATTTCCGATGAGAAAAAAATTCAGCAATTGTATCAGGTGGATGGATTGAATGGAATGGTTAAAAAACAGTTTCCTACCATGCAGGAACGAGAGTCGGCTCTGTTGATGGAATTTATTTTATATGGTCTATCCGTTTATTCTGTAATCAGTAAAAAAATGAATGACGGCCGCATTACTTTTAATGACCTGATGGGCAGTATGATGAACCTGGGAAACCTGAATCTGGGGGATGACGAAGACTTTTTTCCGGAGGAAGATCGCTGATAAATGATTAGAGGATCTTTTTCAACAAATCAATGGTATAATCTATTTCTTCTTTTTGGTTGTGTTTAGAGAAAGAGAATCGAACCGTTACCCGATCATCGCTGAATTGACGAAGTGCCTCAATCACATGCGATCCTTTGCTGGCACCACTGCTGCAGGCACTACCCCCACTGGCGCAAACCTGGTGGATGTCCATGTTAAATAACAACATTTCTGATTTATCTGTTTTGGGGAAGGAAGCACTGAGAACTGCATACAAACTATTTCCCGAAGGGTCTCCATTAAATCCAGTTTCAGGTATTTCTTGTAACAGTTTTTCCATCATATATTGCTTCAAGCTGGCAATATAGGCGCTGTGATCACTAAAATTTTCATGTGCCAGTTCTAAGGCCCGGGCAAAACCTACGATGCCATATACATTTTCTGTTCCGGCACGCATATTCCTTTCCTGACTACCCCCATGAATAAAGGGATGGATTTTTACCCGATCGCTGATGTATAACAAACCCACTCCTTTTGGACCATGAAATTTATGACCGGCACCGGTAATAAAATGTACCGGGGTTTCCTGCAAATTGAAGGGATAGTGCCCAACGGTTTGAACGGTGTCGCTGTGAAAAATCGCGCCATATTGCTTGCATAATGCACCTACTGTTTGTAGGTTCAGCAGATTGCCTATTTCGTTATTGGCATGCATCAGGGTTACCAAACATTTTCCTGTTTTGCCCTTTAGCAACTGTTCAAGATGTGCAAGATTGATATGGCCATCCGGTAGCAATTCAACATAATCTAGATCTACTTGCCCGGTATGGTGTAAAAACTCAATGGTATGGAGGGTAGCATGGTGTTCGATACGAGAACTGATAATTCGGGTACACCCCAGATCTCTTATGGCTGCTAGAATAGCCGTGTTACTGCTTTCGGTACCACCACTGGTAAAGAATATTTCGGAATTGTGGGCTCCGAGTAAACTGGCAACTGATTTCCGGGCTTTTTCAATGGCCATGCGGCTTTCCCGGCCGTAACTATAGATGGAGGAGGGATTTCCAAAATGCGAGGTAAAATACGGCATCATGGTTTCCAGCACCTGCGGATCCAACGGGGTAGTAGCAGCATTATCGAGGTATATTCTCTCCATTAAGTAAAGTTACAAAACCTTCTGAAAGGGTTATCCCATCTTTTTAGAAGATTCATTTATGTCTTGCATTATTTTGAGCGCAATATTCGATGCCGAAGCTTCCAGATTACTTTCAGAATAAATCCGGATAATCGGTTCTGTATTGCTGCTGCGCAAATGTACCCAGTCTGTTTCAAAATCAATTTTTAATCC
>CAIUKP010000346.1 GCA_903899675.1 uncultured Bacteroidota bacterium
GGCATGCATGGGGGTAAAAATCACGCGGGATTTTACCTTGCTTTTCGGTGTTCCGGGCATAACATTCACAAAATCAATTACAAACTCTGCATTGCTGTGGGTGATGATGGCCAGATTGGCATAACTACCTTCGGCAACTTCTTCGGAGATTTCGATGTTTAACTGATTGGCGGGTTGAACTTCCATAGGTTTAAAATTATTACAAAGATACAAAATTATCAGCCCCTGCAAATGGAGGTGCGGGGTATGGGGTTGTAAACTAACAAAGCCGGCACATGGCCGGCTTTGTTGTATAAAATTGTAGGAACGTATTAGTTCACATCCCAGAAGATTTTTGTTTTAAATACATCGATGGTTCCCTGTGCAGATACATTCGCACCATTAGAACCAAATTCTGTAAGTGGATAGAACAAACGCAAAGGACGATCTGAATTTACCACCTGTACAGACTGAGGGGTATTAGGCAGACGTGTTCTTCTGTATTCAGTCCAAGCTTCTACTCCATTGAAGTTGCAAAGCGCCAGCCATTTTTGATAAGCGATAGCACTTAGTTTGTTGGTAGAAGCAGTAAAATCGCAGTTGTCTACGCCACTTGCCAATAAGGTATTGGCATTGGTGGTAGTGCTACCCACCAAACGGAAAGCTTGGCGAACACCATCTTCGTAATAGCTTTGAGCGGTACCCGACAAACTAACTGCAGGAAAACGTTGCTTTAATTCTGCCAAAGAAAGCAGGGTTTCAGCAGCCGTCATGATAACATAAGGACGACCATATTCACCCTTAACCAATAAGCTAGGTCCGAGTGCGGATGTACCTGCGGGCAAGTAACCAGAACTGATACCAAAAGGTACACCAGTATAGTTAGTAATCACTTCGGCATTCACACTAACACCCGGGTTTGAACCATTTTCGCCGCCATTGGCATAACCGAATCTTTTCAAACGGAAGGTATCGTTAGTAGCTTTCAGGGTATTTACCAGATACTGCGTTAAACGTGGGAAGTTATTGGTAGCTCTTTTAGCACCGGTTTCAGAATAACCCCAAGTATTGTATACAGGGTTTAATTGACCGGCAGCAGGTGCATAGCCTGGATTCAGACCAGCATCAGTGGTAGATAACCAACCAGCACCAGAGGAAACGATTTTATTTACCTCAGCAATAACATAACCATCACGACCAGAGATTCTAGACTGGTGGTTTAGGATACGCAGTTTGAGTGAGTTGGCAAATTGCAACCATTTAGCCTGACTACCCTTAAACATGATATCTGAGGAAGAATAGGCTGATTCAAATGCATTGTTTTTGATATCATTCATACCATCATCAATGAGGGTAATCAGATTCTCATATACTGCTTTCTGGTCGTCGAATTTTGGAGCCAGCACCGCAGAACCTTTCAAGGCTTCGGTAAAAGGCACATTGCCATACAAATCAACCAGGTGTTGGTAAACAAAAGCCTTCATTACTTTGGCAGGACCTTTAAAATAGGGCTGTCCGGCACCATCAGCTCCGTTGATTACGTATTGATAATCTTCTAGATTATCATAAAACCCATCCCAGTAGTTAAAATCACCATTGGTGAAAATATAAGAGAAATAGGTGGTAGCAAGGATGTAACCATTTGACTGAGTCCACTGGCCACTCCAGTAAGAACCCAGTTCATTTAAACCCAACATATTGGTTGAGGTTACGTTCAGGGCATTGGCAATTACGAATGCCGGGGTAGCTGAAGGCAGTGAATTGGGGTTGGTGTTTACATCCAAAAAGGATTTCTTACAACCTACTCCTATCAAAGCAGCTATTCCGAGTATGTAAAGTGATTTTATTTTCATTTTCATTCTATTTTATAAGTGGATAGATATCAGATTAGAATTGGAAATTAACGTTGATACCATATTGACGAACTGGAGGTGTTTGACCAGTGTTGTTGATACCCAAACCGTTTCCAGTTGTGTAGCTGAATTCAGGATCGGTATAGAAATTCATTTTATCAACAATAGTAAACAGGTTTCTTCCATATAATGCTACCTGAGCGCCGGAGAAAATTTTGGTTTTCTTTACCAGAGAAGCAGGAACGTTATAAGAAATATTAACATCTCTCAATTTGATGAACCAGTTAGGATTCACGAAATTTTCTGAAATCAAGCGATAGTTATTTACCCAAAGTGCATACTCAGGCTCTCGAACTTGAACGGTTGTGTTAGGAGTAGCTTTTCCGGCAGCATCCACATAATAAGAATTCGCGAAAATCTGAGGCGCTCTGTTTTCTGTCCATTTTCCAGAACCGGTAAACGTCATCTGACGACCCAGATCGGAATACATTACACCACCACCGCGATACTCGAAGTTGAAGGAGAAAGAGAAATCATTGTAAACCAATCTAGATCCAAGACCTAACATGTGACGAGCCAGGGTTCCACCACGAGAAACCAGACTAGAGTTAAGCAAAGGATATCCTGTGGTTGCATTCACCTGACGCATTCCGGAACCATCTGGAGAGTAATTGTATCCATTGGTTTTCAGGATAGGGAAACGCACTCCTTTGATAACTGAAGTGGCCGCATAAGAATATCCACCATATTGGAACTCGTTGATGCCGGGATATAAGTCGATAACCTTATTATCGTTATAAGAGTATTTCACACTGGCATCCCAGCGTACTTTTGATTTATTTATTAATTGTACGCGCAAATCTCCCTCATATCCCCAGTTTTTTGTTTGTCCCACATTAATCAACAAGTTAGAAAAACCAGTAGAGTTAGGGATTTTAACAGTGATAACCTGACCTTTTGAATCCTGGTTGTAAGCGGTTAATTCTAAGCTTACTTTATTTTTAAACAACTGTATTTCTAAACCACCTTCCATAGAAGTTACAAACTCAGGCTTCAGGTTTCCATCAGGTAAGGTATTACCCACAGATAAACCAACGGTATTACCAAAAGGAAATCCGCTACCATTCGGGTAAGTTAAATCCAAGCCATATAAGCTTACGTTATCGTTACCATTTTTATTGTAACTACCCTTCAGTTTTAAATAACTCAAGGTTTTGCTTTTGATTTGAGGGAAGGCATCAGTTACTACAAAAGCAAGGGCTGCTCCATAGTAAGGATAGGTATATAAATCAGAAGATCTATCGGCCTTATAGAAACGAGAAGTGGCATCATAACGGAAAGTACCGTTCAAGCTTAAATACCCTTTCCAAGTAGTGGTAAGGTCGGCATAATAACCATACTTACGTTCTTTGGTAGTTGATTCAGAGCCACCCAGATTTCCCTGACGGTTGGCAATATTGTAAACCCCGGGCACCACAATGGAACCGGAAGAAATACTAATGGATTTGGTTTGACGCTGATACACACTATAGCCCAACACTAATCGATTAGTGAAATCACCTACATTCTTTTCGATATTTGCTTGGAACTCATTGTTTACCACATTTTCAGTTCCAGAAATGTCGTTAACAGCTCCTAACTGATCGGTGATAGCCCGATAGATACCGGGATAATCATCATCGTGTTGCCAAGGGGCAGGAATATAGGCTGAATTTTTAGCAAATCCTGAATAGAGAAATTGCTCCTGGACATTCTTTTGAGTACGAGAATTATTCATTACCCCTAACCGGTTGTAAAAGCTCAACCAAGGTAACATCCGATATGTAATTTCGGCAGTACCCTGAATGTTGGCGTCTTTATACCGGGCACGATTGGTTTCGGCATTAAAGTAAGGGTTGTTGTAATAATCGTTAAAATATCCATTAGGATTGGCGAATTTATTTCCTCTCCAATCGCGCATATCATTCAAAGGAATATGAGAAGCGGTATTAATTACGTCGTTATAAAAATCGGCAGTTGTTCTGTCATAATCAGCCTGCACAAAGCTCAGGTTGAAAGCGGCAGTAACTTTTCCATATTCTTTTTTAGCATTGAAACGGGCACCAGAACGTTGTGCACGGTCGTTAGGGATAATACCAGCGATTTTCTGATTTTCCAGTGACATATAGAAAGAACTGGTTTCATCACCACCCTGGAAACTAACCTGGTTGTTTACAGAAACACCGCGATCGAAAGACTTTCTTCTACCATTTGGTATAGAAGAATAAGGGATTACCAATTTATCTCCCTGGGCATTAATTACTCTCCCTACAATACGGGCAGAACCATCATACTGGTCGCCATATTGCTGGTTCTCGTAAGAACGCCAGTTTTCCCGCATCCGTACCAGATAATCGGAACTATATCCAGCAGATCCATAGGTATAGGGATAATATTGAGAACCATTACCAAATTTTTCCTGAAACTGAGGAAGGAAACTAATCTCATCGAAGTTGGTCGCGTTAGAATAGTTAACTTTCAAACGGCCTTTGGTTCCTTTTTTAGTAGTAATAACCAAAGCTCCGTTGATACCGGCAGAACCATATAAGGCAGCAGCCTGACCACCCTTCAGTACAATAACATCTTCCACATCGTTGGGGTTGATGGTAGCCAGAACCGTATTAGTGGTTTGCATACCATCTAATACAATCAGGGCATCATTGTTACCAGTAAGTGAGCGATAACCGCGCAGTACCAATTTAACAGATGGATCCACACTATTATTTACGTTGTAAACAGCCAATCCGGAAACCTTACCGGAAAGCGCCTGAGCCAATTGAGGAGAACGACCTACATTCACCTCATCCGTATTAACTTTAGCATAGGAATATCCAATTTCCTTCGCTTTTTTCCGAAGTCCCTGGGCGGTTACTACCACACCATCTAATTCAGAAACGGTTTTGGCTAATGAAACATTAAATACGGCAGATTTGCCAACTTTTTGTTCAATTTCTCCAAAACCTACAGCAGAAAATACCAAACTGGCATTTTCATCTGCACTGATCCGGAAATTACCTTGATTATCAGCCACTACTGCAGTAGTAGCGCCTTTAACTCGTACAGACGCATTGGGAACGGGGGCCCCTTTATCATCTTTAACGGTACCCGTAACTACGCGTACCTGAGCGGTTGCTACCATGCTAAAACAAAGCAGCATCGCAAACATTGTTGATACAATTTTCATCATGTGTGTTTATTTAATGAACAGAACTAAGAAGCAGAAATTAAGAAACTGTTAACAAATGTAAAAAATATGGTCAACATTATTACATTGTTATCAATACAAAAGACCGAAACAGGACTTTTAATGCTGCATAAAATGTGAAAGAAAATTAAATAGAATTTATTGTTATGCATAAAGTACTACTTATTAATACAATAAATGATTTTTATGTGAATAATATTTTTATGCATTTTTTGTTTTGGCAAAAAAAAATTTATGCATTTTTTAAAAACCGGATGATTTTTTGCTGTCTTTTCAAAAATGTAACCGCTCTCCCATTTTTAAAATAGTTTTGCCACATGATACTACTGGACGGCAAAATTGCCTCAAGGGCAATTAAAGAAAAATTATTGGCAGCAACCGAGCAAATCAAAGCATCCGGAAAAAGAGCCCCGCACTTGGCCGCTATTTTAGTGGGAACCAATGGCGCCAGCGAAACCTATGTGGCCAGCAAAGTAAAAAACTGCGAGGAAACTGGCTTTGAATCTACCCTTATCCGCCTAGAAGAACAAGTAACTGAATCTGAGTTATTGCATCAAATAGAGCAATTGAACCAAAACCCCAGCATCGACGGGATTCTTGTTCAACTACCCCTGCCCAAACACATCAACGAGTCGGTAATCATTCAGGCCATTCATCCTGATAAAGACGTAGATGGTTTCCACCCCATCAGCGCCGGCAAGCTGGTGCAAGGCTTACCCACTTTTATTCCCGCAACTCCCTATGGTATTTTATTGATGTTGGAGCATTTTCAGTTATCTACAAAAGGCAAACATGCCGTAGTAATTGGCCGCAGTAACATAGTTGGCAGGCCGATGAGCATTCTCCTCAGCAGCAATATTCCCTATGGCAACTGCACCGTTACCCTCTGCCATTCTCATACCCCCAATCTGGCAGAAATCTGCCTTCAGGCCGATATACTGGTAGCCGCATTGGGTAAACCAGAATTTGTAAAAGCCTCCATGGTTAAACCCGGTGCCATTGTAATAGACGTAGGCATTACCCGAGTAACAGATGCAACTGCAAAAAATGGTTTCCGCATTAAAGGAGATGTGGCTTTTAATGAAGTAGCCCCCTTATGCGAAGCCATCACACCCGTTCCAGGAGGTGTGGGACTAATGACCATCGCGGGATTATTAAAAAACACCTTACAGGCCTATCAGCAACATACCTTAAAAGCCGATTAACGCATTCAGATAGCAACTACATGACAAACGATTCGCTTCCAGTAATGGAAACATTTTATTCCCTTCAGGGTGAAGGATTTCATCAGGGAAAAGCCGCTTTCTTTATTCGACTAGCCGGATGTGATGTAGGCTGTGTTTGGTGCGACGTGAAGGAAAGCTGGGATGCCAGTAAACATCCGCACAGAACCATTCAATCGATGGTGGAAGAAGCAGCTTCACACCCCTCACCCCTGGTGATTATAACGGGTGGAGAACCCCTGTTACATCAGTTAGATTCATTAACCAATGCCCTAAAGGCAGCCGGAAAACAAGTGCACCTAGAAACCTCGGGCTCCTCTCCATTATCGGGCAATTTCGATTGGATTTGTGTTTCGCCTAAAAAATTTAAAGCACCGCTGCCGGAAGTGTTGCTAAAGGCAAACGAGCTGAAAGTAATTGTTTTTAATCGGCACGATCTTACCTGGGGAGAAAGTTTCCAAACCCAGGTCCCTGGCTCCTGCCTCAGGTTTTTTCAGCCCGAATGGGATCAACGAAATTCGGTAACACCCCTCATTATTGCGTACATCGAACAAAATCCCAAATGGCAGTTGACTTTGCAGATTCATAAATACGTGCAGATTCCGTAAGTAAGTTAGGTTACAACTTCCCTTTAACACCCATTTTCATCTGTTTATCCGAAATTGCCGGTATGAAAAAAGTAGGGCTGGTTTTTTTGGGTATGATGGGATTGCAAACCCTTTCAGCGCAGGTATACCAACCCGACCAGGTTGCAGCCAAAGCAGTTACCCTGTACGAAGAAGCCATCAATTGGCTGCAAGACCAACAAATGACTAAAGGAGTCGCATTGCTTAAAAACAGTGTGCAGATTGATAGCAATTTTGTGGATGCGTATTTATCATTAGGGGGCGTTTATGGACAACTAAAAAAATACGACTCGTCGGTTTACTGGTACAGAAAAGCGCAACAAAAAGATACAAGCTATTTTAAAATTTATCAGCTTCCACTTTCTATTAACCTAGCGGGCAATGGAAATTTTTCGGCAGCCCTAGAAGCGGTGAACCAATTTCTCAACATCCCCGGCTTGAACGAAAAAAGCCGAAAAAGTGGTGAGTACCGAAAACGCTGCTTCGAATTCGCCCTCCAATATGCCGCTGCACATACCGGCAGTGAGCAAAGTTTTTTGCCCGTTAACCTAGGCGACTCCGTTAATACTTCCCGATCGGAATATTATCCTACCGTAACCGTTACAGATACCTTGTTGGTGTTTACTCGAAGAGACGACCATGCACGGGAA
>CAIUKP010000347.1 GCA_903899675.1 uncultured Bacteroidota bacterium
ATTAAAATCCGTTGTTATTGTAAGAGGAGAGGCTTGGGTTTTTGTGTCAACGGATTAAAATCCGTTGTTATTGTAAGAGGAGAGGCTTGGGTTTTTGTGTCAACGGATTAAAATCCGTTGTTATTGTAAGAGGAGAGGCTTGGGTTTTTGTGTCAACGGATTGAAATCCGTTGTTATTGTAAGAGGAGAGGCTTGGGTTTTTGTGTCAACGGATTAAAATCCGTTGTTATAGTATGAGAGGAGGCTAGGCCTCTTTGTAGGCGAATTGAAATCCGTTGTTATGGTGTTGGGTGAGGTTACGCAACTTTGTTGAGCAATCTGTTAGATTTTTTGTGGCCATCCTACAATCGCTGTAACAGGCTGGGGGAGTAGAAGATTATTTACATATATTATTTTTTCATTTTGTGTGGTCTGTTTACAAGCGTGGGCTATTTAAGCTTAATATGCTAGGCCTAGTGGCAGGGTGTTTTAAGGTTATTGAGTGGGAATCAGATAGAATGCTTTGTTAGCCAAATTTTTAGTTTTGTACTGAACAGCTATTAATTAAAGCTAGGTAAACTTATTATGCAGATTAAGGATGTACCTTTACCGCCCCTGTGAGCGTTAAGAAATAAGTGAGGTGTTTATGATAAATGAAGTAATTAATTGGCCATTTACCATTGTATTTTTTGTGGCATTATTGGGTTTATTGGTATCGGTAATGTTGGTAACGGTTAACCAAACCGATATTTTCCCCAATCGTTTATTGGCCGGATATTTAGGCTGTTTTTCTTTGCTTGCGCTGAATTACAGTTTGATGACCACTTCTTTCTTTCTTCAGTTTCCCCATACCTGGAGAATCCTTGCCTGGGCCTCTTTCTGCTTTGCCCCCTTTGGCTATTTGTATGTTCGTAGTGTTTTGGAACAGAATTTCTGGTTTCGCAAGAGGGATTTATGGTGGTTTCTACCCGCCCTCATTCACTCCTTATGCTTAGTTCCATTTTTTGTGCTGTCCTCCCCCGAAAAGCAAGTAATTCTTGAAAAAATATTTGCCAATCGTAAACTGATTATTATAGAGCCTGAATCTATCCTTTATGATGGGGTGGGGGTATGGATGCGGGTAGGGGTGATTGCTGCGAGTGCGTTTGCGCAGATGCGCATTCTTTACAAATGGCGCCCCATTATTTACAGGAACGATTTGAATCATCAAAATATTACCAATTATAAATGGCTGGTACTCTTTAGTTTAACCATGCTGGTATTTTGTATTCTGATAATTTTTCAGATTTTCTTTCATATGATAATGCCTGCCGACCTCAATCTGCTGGTGTTGTTTACCATCGCATTTGCCATTTTATTTATTTGCTTTTATCTATTATTTAAACCCTCCATCTTGTATGGAATGCGGGGATGGCTGCAGCAACCCGAGGAACCCGCATCCGATTTGCAAGAACCTGAAAAAACTGAACCGGTAACAGAGTCGCTAGAAACCCCCTTAGTAGCTATTGATAAGAAAAAAATTTATCTGTCGGTAGACCAGGGGAATACCATCCGGCAAGTATTGGAAAATCATTTAGTGGCAAATAGTCCTTACCGCAAAACCGGTTATACCATATCCGACCTTTCCAATGAAGTTGCCATCCCCTCTTACCTGCTTTCAGCATTTATTAACCAAGAATATGGTAAAAACTTCAATGAATTGATCAACGAATATCGGGTAGGTTATTTCCTTGAATTGGTAAAACAACCCAATGCCAATTCGCAGTACAAACTAGAAGCCCTCGGTAAGGAAGCCGGCTTTAATACCCGCGCCTCTTTTATCCGGGCTGTAAAAAAGAAAACCGGTCTTACCCCCTCCGATTTTGTGACTAAAAAGGACAATTAACTGTCTGTTTTGTTTCTAATTCCAAAATTGTTACATAGTTTTATTAAATTCCTTTAGCGATCAAGCTTTTTCTTCTATTATGCACTCAAAATCTGTAATATGAAAATTAACATCACCAAAATGTTGGCGGCAGCCGCCAAATTGGTTTGGGTGGGAATTTTGCTAGTCTCCGTTTTGGAGGCCAATGCACAAGCCGACCCAACTCAAGTTAGAAAAGAAAACTTTAAAGGCGTAATCGATTTAGACATTCGTAAGTCTAAAGCTGACTGGGCCCCTTATATCCCAAAAAGTGCACCTGCTGGGGCTCCGAATATATTATTTGTTCTTTATGATGATACTGGGTTGGCTTCCTGGTCAACCTACGGAGGTGCTATCAACATGCCAACTTTAGATAAATTGGCCAAGAACGGGTTGATTTATACCCAATGGCATACCACCGCCCTATGTTCTCCCACCCGTTCTACTTTATTAACAGGTAGAAACCATCACCTTACCGGTAATGCTGCCATTACAGAGGGTGCCAATGGATTTCCGGGAGCACATGGTCGTATTCCCGAGCAAACGGCTACCATTGCGCAGGTTTTGCAGGATAATGGGTGGAGCACATTCTGGATGGGTAAAAACCACAATGTGCCTGAACAAGATGTATCATCCGGCGGAAGCCGCAAACAATGGCCAACCCAAATGGGATTTGATCGGTTTTACGGATTTATTGGGGGTGAAACCAATCAATGGTATCCTGATTTGATTGAAGACAATGGATTTATAGAGCAACCCTATGGTCCGGAAAAAGGCTATCACCTTTCTAAGGATTTAGCAGATAAGAGTATTAAATATATTCAAGACCAAAAAGCCACCAATCCTTCTAAACCATGGTTTATGTGGTTTTGTCCGGGCGCCAACCATGCCCCCCATCAGGCACCTGCCGAATATATTGCCAAATACAAGGGCAAGTTTGATGCTGGCTATGATGCGTATCGTGCCTGGGTTTTACCTCGTATGATTGCACGAGGCATTGTTCCAAAAGGAACAGAATTAACTCCTTTCAATCCGATGCCGCCGAATATTGCCGCCAAAGGCGACTTCGTTCGCCCATGGAATGAACTGAAGCCGGAAGAGAAAAAATTGTTTTCTAAAATGGCTGAAGTTTTCGCAGCATTTTCTGAATATACGGATGCACAAGTAGGAAGAATAGTAGAGTATTTAGAGCGCACTGGTCAGTTAGAAAATACAATCGTAATTTATGCTGCAGATAATGGTGCATCTGGGGAAGGTTCTCCAAATGGCTCTGTAAATGAAAATAAATTTTTCAACGGCTATCCCGATGAACTTTCTGAAAACCTGAAATTATTGAACGAATTGGGTGGGCCTAATACTTACGAGCATTTCCCTACCGGATGGGCGGCTGCCTTTTCAACCCCCTTTAAGATGTTCAAGCGCTATAGTGAATATGCCGGAGGTACCTGCGATCCACTGGTAATCTCTTGGCCCAAAGGCATCAAAGCCCGTGGAGAAGTGCGTAATCAATACCACCACTCTACAGATATTGTACCCACCATTTTAGAAATGTGTGGTTTAGAAATGCCAAAAACATATAAAGGAGTTGGTCAATACCCGCTTTCTGGAGTTTCTATGAAATATTCTTTCGATGCCACTCCTGATGCCCCTACCCAAAAGAAGCGGCAATATTTTGCCATGCTGGGTACCCGCGCTATTTGGGAAGATGGCTGGAAAGCTGTAGCTGTGCACGTACCTATTACCGGACAAGGAAGCTTTGAGAAAGATGAGTGGGAATTGTATCATGTAGATGCAGACCGCTCTGAGTCTAAAAACCTGGCTAAAGAAAATCCAGAGCGTTTACAAAGAATGATCAAAGCCTGGTTTGAAGAGGCGGACAAAAACCTGGTATTGCCACTGGATGATCGCACAGCTGTTGAACAACTGGGCATAGAACGTCCGTCTGAAGAAGCTCCCAGAGAGCGATATATCTATTATCCGCATACAGCCCCTGTTCCGGAGGGTGTGGCCGTTAATGTGAGAGGTCGTTCCTATAAAATTTTAGCAGATGTAGAAATCAAAGACATCAATGCATCCGGTGTGTTATTTGCACATGGCTCTAGGTTTGGCGGACATACCCTGTTTGTGAAAAACAAGCGCCTGCATTATGTATATAATTTCCTAGGTATTAAACCCGAACAACAATTTACTTCTTCTGTTGAATTGAAACCCGGCAAGCATACCTTAGGTTTTGAATTCATTCGTGAAAAAACCGGACCTAACGGCGAACAAATTGGAACCGGTAAGCTTTACATTAACGATAAGTTAGTTGCCTCCGGACCCATGAAAACCCAGCCCGGTAAATTTACCCTTTCCGGAGATGGACTGTGTGTGGGATACGATAGTGGGGACGCAGTGAGCAGTCAATATAAATCTCCTGGAGACTTTAAAGGAGGAAGTATTTTGGGTGTTGGGGTAACCGTTGAAAAAACCCAGTACCTCGACTTGCAGAAAGAAGCGCGCAGTAGATTTAGAGATTAATTTTTTGAATGATATAATATTTGGACTGGCTCCCGTTTTAAGTGGGCCAGTCCTTTTTTTTGATTTTTACCTTCGTAATTCAAATAGATGTTTAAAATAGGCATTGATTTGTTGCAAAATCTGCAATATTTGTATTACAAAACATAGAGGGTTCCATTTTTAATATATGAATCCGTTATTTCGTTAACATTTTAGTATGATTAGACTAAGTTATTTCCGGTTATTGTTTTTAGGGGTATGTATATCCCTTTTGTATTCCTGTACTTCACAGCCGAATAACTCTTCTAAACAAGAGTCGGTTGGTTCAACTGATAGTTTATCTGGTAAAACAACCACGGCGTTATCGGATACACCGGCTGCTCCTATAGTTTCTACCCTTTCTACGGCAATTTCTTGCACACGAGAAATGCTGCCCGATGATAGTATGAATTATATGGCCGGTGGAGCGGGCGCTTATCGGCCTACCCAGCCCAATCCAATTCCCGCTGTGCTGCCTGCTGCGGCTGGTATGGTATATATACCCGGGGGCGAATTTAGTATGGGTATTCCTGATCCTACCCGGGTAAAGGGAGGTGGTAAGGAAGCTATGCCGGATGCTCGTCCCATACATAGGGTAAAATTGAAGGCATTTTTGATGGATGAACATGAAGTAACCAATGCCGAATTTGCTGCATTTGTAAAAGCTACCGGATATGTAACGTTGGCAGAAAAAAAACCTACCCGAGAAGAATTTCCCGATGCTTTGCCTGAAATGTTGGTTGCCGGCTCGGTAGTATTTACACCTCCTAACCATGAGGTGAGATTGGATGATCATTTGCAATGGTGGAGTTATGTAAAAGCAGCCGATTGGCGTCACCCAGAGGGCCCGAGTTCATCGAACAAAGGAAAAGAGCAAAATCCGGTCGTGCATATAGCCTGGGAAGATGCAGCCGCCTATGCAAAATGGGCGGGAAAAAGATTGCCTACCGAGGCAGAATGGGAGTTTGCCGCAAGAGGTGGTTTAACTGGAAATATATATGCCTGGGGCAATCAACTACAACCAGGCGGTAAAAAAATGGCGAATATTTTTCAAGGTCATTTTCCTGAAAGAAATTCGGCGGAAGATGGATATCCAACCACTTCTCCAGTAAAAAAATTTCCGGCTAATGGGTATGGCTTATATGATATGGCAGGGAATGTTTGGGAATGGTGTGCAGATTGGTATCGGAATGATTACTATACTTCGCGGGCTTCAGATAAAGCATGGACAGACCCTACCGGACCTGCTGATAGCTTTGATCCCGATGAACCCGGTGTTCCTAAGAAAGTTCAGAGGGGTGGATCATTTTTATGTACCGATCAATACTGTACCAGATATATGGTGGGTACCCGTGGAAAAGCTGATTGGAGAACTGCCACCAACCATGCCGGATTCAGATGTGTAAAAGATATAAACTAAACAGATATGCATACAGCGTTTAAATTTTTGCTAATTGGCACTGTGCTGGTTACTTCGCAAGTAAAGGCACAAGAAGATCCCCTGCAGTTAAATGATACAGCCATCATCAGCGAAGCCGCTACTCCGGTAACAGCCCCTGCAACGATGAAGAAAAAGTGGAACCATTATACCGGCAAATTCATGACGGTTAATCTGGGTATGGCAGTGATACTCGATTTCAATACACAGAATCAGGATAATAATAGTATCCAACAAGTGGGCAGTTATGCATCGGGTACCGAATTCAGGGCCGACCGCTTTATGTTATATGGTATGCTGGGCGTTGGCTCAAAGCATCCCTGGCGATATATGTTTAGTGCTAACTATAATGGACTCGATGCACCTCCAGATAAAAAGTTCGACTTTATTGATTGGAACCTAGAAATTCCAGTGGGTGCCAAGGGTGGATGGATTACAGTAGGTAAACAAAAAGAAGGCGTGGGGTTGGAATATATTATGCCCGGTACGCAGGGGATGTTTACCGAACGAGGCAGTGGCTCTCCCATGCTGGTTCGGCAGCGGAATGTAGGTATTCGCTATTCCCGCAATTTCTTTAATCAACTGGCAACTTTTACGGCGGGTGTATTTAATAATTATTGGGAAACGGGCAAGTCGTTTCGCGATAATGGAACCCAAGCTGTTTTTCGTTTTTCCGGCTTGCCGCATTATAAAAGTGATCGGGATTTATTACACTTAGGTATAGCCTATCGATATTCAGATCCTACGGATGGTAAGCTTACTTATAAAGCGAAGCCGGAGATGAATACTGCTCCTCTGTATATTAATTCCGGTGCCTTTGCTGCATCCGGTGCCAATACACTTTTTTTGGAGGCAGTGCATGTGTCGGGGCCGGTTGCGCTAGTGGGTGAATATATGAATGCCAAAGTACGGAGCACTGAAAAGAACAATCCAACCCTCACTTATTTTCAGTTGGGCGGCAGTTGGTTTATTACCGGCGAGAATAGAAAATATAATAAAATGACGGGTAATTTGGGAAAACTGATTCCTAAAAAACCTTTTAAATTTGCAAAAAATAGTGGTCCGGGTGCTTGGGAACTGGGAGCTCGTTTTACCCAAACCAATGGCAATGATGCATTGCTAACTGCGGGTAAATTCAATCGGTTTACCACTGCACTCAGTTGGTTTCCCAATCCTTCCTTCCGTTTCGAAATCAATTACGGAGCAGGAAAATTGTGGAAAAGCAACGTAACTGGCACTACCGACTTCTGGCAGTTTAGGATACAGTTTGAATTATAATAAAATTTGAAAATAATTTATTTTATGAAATCTAGTTTTCGGTTCAGTTTGGTTGGAGCATCTACTATTCTATTTTTTTCTTTATCACAGGCACAGGAGAAGCCGGCCAATTCTGCAGAAGAACTGGCAAAAAAATTAGCCAATCCGGTTTCTTCACTTATCAGCCTGCCTTTTCAGAATAATACCGATTATGGAATCGGAGCGTTTAAAGGCTCACGTAATACAATGAATGTGCAGCCGGTGATTCCTGTAAGTATCAGTCCAAAATTGAACCTTATTTCCCGGGTTATTTTTCCATTAATCGCGCAATATAATATTACTGGTGCGGGCAAATCACAATCCGGTATGGGTGATGTGTTGGCTACTGCCTTTCTTTCTCCTTCTCAACCCAAAAATGGATTAACTTGGGGAGCTGGTCCTGCCTTTTTATTACCCCTTGGTACGGATGAAATGTTGACCGGAAAAAAGTTTGGCATAGGGCCCTCCGCTGTTTTTCTAAAGCAGTCCAACGGGTTTACAGTGGGTGGATTGGTGAATCAAATCTGGTCAGTATCGGGTGATGCATCCCGCAGTGATATCAGTCAGCTCTATTTGCAACCTTTTTTAAATTATAACTGGAAGTCGGGCGCCGGCATTGGCGGTTCTTTTGAGATTACGCAAAATTGGATCAGCTCAAACACCCAGGTATTGTTTGTTCCCAGTATTTCGGGGGTTACCCGGTTGGGTAAGCAAACGGTATCCTTATCAGCAGGCCCTCGTATTCCCATTACCGCTCCGGATAATATTCGTGCTGCTTTTGGCTGGCGATTTGGCGTTACTTTTGTATTCCCTAAATAAAAATAAAAAACATGAAAAAGTTACTCGTTGCTGTAGGTTGTTTATTGGCCGTTCAAGGCATGGCACAAGCCACTATTCAAGAAGAAGTGGATATGATCAGAAAGATGTATGGCAAAACCAAAAAGGAGTTAATGACCAATTATCTCAAGGTTCCGGAGGCAAAAGCCACTGCCTTTTGGGGATTGTATGATGAGTATGAAGAAGCCCGTGCCAATCTGGCTAAAGAGCGCATGCAATTAATAGCCGAATATGCAAAAGGATACGAAACCCTGAATGATGAAACTGCCAATACACTGGCCACATCTACCCTGAAAAATAATATGCAACTAGAAAAGCTTTATCAGAAGTATTATGGAAAAATGAAGAAGCAGGTGGGTGCTTTAGAGGCAGCGAAGTTTTTTCAGGTAGAGTCGTATTTTCAAACAGCCATTCGCAGTGAAATTCAGGATGCCATTCCTTTGATTGGTGAAATTGATCGAACTAAGAAACAATAATCATATTCCGAATCTTGCATTTTTCTCCAAGTGGGTTTGATGTAAGCGGTTGATTTTTTAGAGCCTGCCCTTTTTTGGTGCAGGCTCTTTTTATTATTTTTGGTAATACAAATGCCTACTTTTTGTAATTATAAACTTTCAGTAATTTTTATTGAAAGTGAACAGGTTTCAGGCGCTCAGTTAACATAGGATAAATCGTTTAATATGCCAACTCCCCTAACTACCGATCAGCGAATCGCCAATATGCTATTTTCATCTGTGTATCCATTGTATCTGGCCAAGGTAGAAAAGAACGGCAGAACCCGCGCCGAGTTAGATCAGGTAATTGAATGGCTCACCGGGTTTTCTGATCATCAAATCAAAAAATTGGTTGAACAAAAAGTAAGTTTTGCAACATTTTTTGATCAAGCCACCCTTACCCCCCATGCCCACTTAATAACCGGATTAATCTGCGGTTACCGGGTAGAGGAAATCACCAATCCCCTTTCTCAAAAAGTCAGGTACCTTGATAAGCTGGTAGATGAACTGGCCAAGGGGAAGAAGATGGAGAAGATTTTACGAGCCTGAAAGAAACAGCGTGTGAGCCTGTGCGCCTCTGGAGCATGAGTTTGAGAGAGGAGGAAATTATCCCCACACTCAAACCCACACTCACTCTGGCCTTTTGTGCGGATAATAGGAGTCGAACCTACACGCCTCGCGGCGCCAGATCCTAAGTCTGGTGCGTCTGCCAATTTCGCCATATCCGCAGGGGCTGCAAATCTACTATTTTTCGCCAAATATTTGTCAGCCTGCTAAACTATTTAATAGCTACTTCTTGTGTTTCTTCTGGTGCCGGATGAATGGTTTGAATGATTTCTGCCATAAGCCGGTGAACTGAAGCGGTTATTAGGGGTTCTACGCGTGTTCGATTCTTCTCTTGGCATAGAGGAGGCCGGTTGCAACGGATAAGGATGGTCACTTACCACAGGGATTGCTATACCCGTTAGTTTTTGTATGTCGCGCAAAAACTCTTTTTCCTCGTGCTCACAAAAAGAGATGGCGATTCCGCTGGCACCTGCTCTTCCAGTTCTGCCAATCCGGTGTACGTAGGTTTCTGGCACATTGGGTAATTCGTAGTTGATCACATGCGACAGTAATTCCACATCAATACCCCTGGCGGCAATATCGGTGGCTACCAATACCCGCGTGGTACCATTTTTAAAATTACTCAGCGCCCGCTGCCGGGCATTTTGTGACTTATTCCCATGAATCGCTTCTGCAGAAAAGCCGGATTTTAGTAGGTCTTTTACCACTTTATCGGCCCCATGCTTGGTGCGGGTAAATACCAGTGCTGTTTTAATGTCGCTGTCTTTTAATAAATGGGCCAGCAGCAATTTTTTATGCTCGCGGTTTACATGGTATAAACTTTGGCGAATGGTTTCTGCTGTAGAAGATATCGGGGTAACTTCTACTCTGGCAGGTTGATGCAATAAAGAAGCGGCTAATCCTGCAATCTCCGGTGGCATGGTTGCCGAAAAAAACAGGGTCTGCTTTTTGGCTGGCAATTTGGCTAAAATCTTCTTTACATCATGAATAAAGCCCATGTCTAACATTCGATCAGCCTCATCCAACACCAATAACTGAACCTGTTGTAATGAGATAAACCCCTGTTGCATTAAATCTAATAAGCGACCGGGTGTTGCCACTAATATATCTACGCCTCTCTGTAAAACCTGAGTTTGGGGTACCTGAGAAACGCCACCAAAAATAACATGGTGCTTCATCCGAAGGTTTCTGCCATAAGCCGATAAGCTATCATTGATTTGTATGGCTAACTCGCGCGTTGGAGTAACAATCAGGGCTTTAATACCCTTGCTTATTGGGCCAGCCGCTTGTTGTAAATGTAAATTCTGTAAAATAGGTATGGCAAAAGCGGCTGTTTTTCCAGTACCGGTTTGGGCAAACCTTCGGCCTGGGAAGCGGCGGTTCAGCTGGTGCGAAAAGGGGGGCGGGTCAATTTGTTTGGCGGGTGTCCGGGTGGGACCTCGGTGGCCATAGATACGACGCTGATCCACTATTCCA
>CAIUKP010000348.1 GCA_903899675.1 uncultured Bacteroidota bacterium
AAAAAATAATGGCAATTAATAAAGTAGATACAAACCAAATCAATCCCCAAAATGCCCAGATTCTTCCAAGAACATTGCGCATCTTTTCAGAAAAAAAAGAATTATTCGAAGAATCCATATTGGGTAAGCTATTTATAAATGTAGGCGAATGTATTGAAAAACGAAATAAGTATGGCAATCGGCTCAGCCTTGCTCAGAGGAAGGATTCCAGTTAATCGGAGAAAGTCCCTGATGAATCAGCAAATCGTTGGTTCTGCTAAAATGCTTGCAGCCCAAAAAGCCCCGATATGCACTGAGCGGAGAAGGGTGAGGGGCTTTTAAAACAAAATGACGGGTTTCATCAATCAATACTTGCTTATCTTGGGCAAATTTGCCCCATAACAAAAAAACCAACCCCTGTTTATTTTCCGATAAGGTACTGATTACGGTATCGGTAAATTCCATCCAACCGATGTTTGCATGACTGGCTGCTTCATTGGCTCTTACCGTTAATACAGCATTCAATAGTAATACCCCCTGCTGCGCCCAGTGGGTAAGGTTTCCTGAAACAGGCATTTCCCCACCCACATCTTCAACTATTTCTTTAAATATATTCTGAAGGGAAGGTGGAAAGGGAACCGCATCGGGTACAGAAAAACTGAGTCCATGCGCTTGACCGGGTCCGTGGTAGGGATCCTGCCCTAAAATAACCACTTTCACTTTTGGGAAAGGGGTTTGGGCAAATGCATTAAAAATCAAATTCCCGGGAGGATATACCGCAATTCCCGCAGCGGTTTCTGCTTTAATATGGGTAACCAGCTGAGAAAATGAATGTCGCTTAAAAGCCGATGCCAACACTTCCTTCCAACTGGCTTCCATTTTTACATCCATATTCAATCTAATTTAATAAATACATTACTAAAATTACAGCAAAAAAAGTACCCACCAAACCCTTAGCAGTCCGGAAAACAATAGCCATTGGTAGCCAGCAAATATCCTTTATTGTCTACTTTCCAATTATTGGTTTGCGTATATAAACTCAATCGCTGATCCATCGCAGCAACCTCTACTTTATAATCTCTCCCAGCAAGGGTAACACTAAGAATAGTAGCTTTTACGGATTGAGGGGTGCTTTCTGATTGAAATAACAAATGTTCGGGCCGAACCATCCAGCAATCTGACTTTTCTATTTGTATTTTTCCCGAAAAAAACACCTGTGCCAATTCGGGGGATAATGAGTAAAAATCGCCTAAGAGTCCTGCCACGTATCGGTTTTGGGGAGCATGATAAACATTTTCCAGACTACCCACTTGCACCAGATGCCCATTTTCTAATACCAACAATCGATGTGCCCAACCAAAGATATCATCGGGATTATGAGAACATAGTAAACAAGTAATGTTCAATTGATGGCTCACTTCGGCCAAAACTTGTTGCAATATTTTTTTATTGGTTAAGTCTAGATGCGAAAAGGGCTCATCGAGCAGCAGCCATCGGGGAGAAGTGATTAATAAGAGGGCCAATGCAATGCGTTGTTGCTCCCCTCCTGAAATCTCATGGTGTTTCCGGTTCATCAGGTGCTCAATGCGACAAATCGAAAATAGTTTTTTTGCAACGGATGTTTCCCAAACATTGGCATATTGAAAAAGATCGCGAATATAATAGTAATGGGGGAGATGGGAGGATTGCTCTAAAATGGCAAGTCCTGGATGTCCGGGCAATAATTGATCATGGGGGCCTTTGATACGCTCGGAAAAAAGGGTGATAGATCCAGTATCTGCTTGCTGCAAACCGGCAATTAATTGCAATAGGGTAGACTTGCCAGAACCACTTACTCCAATTAAGGCCAAATTTTCTCCCGCCACCTGATTAAAGGATATGGGAGAGAGTTGAAAATCGGGAGATATATATTTAGATAGGTTGGTAACCGATAGCATGGTTGCAAAAATACTAAGGGATTGACTGTGAATCAAAACAATAAGGTACTACAAAAATAAAAGATACCCCCGCTACTGAAGTAACAGGGGTATTCCCACCTTTTATGTAACAACTGAAATTTATTATTAACTAGCCTTTCTAAGTAATTCTTCTTCAAGTTCTACTTGCTCAACTATTTCATGTTCAGTGTGCGTAGTAGTTTGTTCACTTACCACTGTTTTAGCAGGTGCTAAGCGTTGAGTATACCCTAAAGTAATTAAAGAAATAGAGGGGAAGATCATAGATAGGATTTGCCAGCCTTTTGCTGAACGATTTTGTTCCTCAGCAATATTACCAACCCAGTTAAAGGCAATAACGCGGAAAATAAGTCCACCAGTAATCATGATATTCAAATAAATATCAAAAGCATCAAAAAACACACTGTCTGCTATGCAGAAAAAAGTAAAAATAATCGGAACAACTAAGCAGAAAATACCTGCGAATGATGCTTCCGCATTTCGCTGATAATAGTTGTTGGCATTGGAATAATTTTGTGGAGAGGAAACTGGACTGTTTA
>CAIUKP010000349.1 GCA_903899675.1 uncultured Bacteroidota bacterium
AGCACCATTTACTTTGTATAATCGATGGATACTTTTGCCGCTAACCTAGCGCATACCCAGCCTACTGTATTTTTAGCCGTTCCCCGGATATGGGAAAAATTACAGGAAGGTATTTTAAAAAAAATGCCTCAAAAAAAACTGAGCCGCCTACTATCTATACCGGGCATAAGTTGGCTAATAAAAAAAGGCATACAAAAAAAAACTCGGATTGGGACGCTACAAACATGCTTTTACCGGAGCTTCCCCAATTAATCCAGCCTTACTCTACTGGTTTCAACAGCTGGGCATTACCATTCAGGAAGCCTATGGCATGACGGAAAACATGGCACTCTCGAACTCTAACCGAAAAAATGCACCAAAATTCGGTACTGTAGGGCCCTCCTATGATGGAGTGGATGTTCGACTAGGAGTAGACAACGAAGTGCTGGTTAAAAGTGAAGCCTCCATGATGGGATATTATAAAGAACCGGAATTAACTGCCGCCTCTTTTGAAGATGGGTATCTGAAAACAGGAGACGAGGGGATGATTGATGAGCAAGGCTATTTAACCATTACCGGAAGAATCAAAGATCAGTTTAAAACCAGTAAAGGAAAATATGTGATGCCGGCCATTATTGAATCTAAATTATTACAGGCGGGCCTGCTATCTCAGGTTTGTGTGATAGGTTCTGGATTGCCCAACGCTATGGCAATATGTACGCTTTCTGAATCGATGAAAATCAACAGTGCCCACCAGCAAAAACAACAATTGCTAGAGCTAATGAAGCAAACCAATAGTCAATTGGAGCACCACGAGAAAATCAGTAAAATGGTTGTACTGGAAGAAGAGTGGACCACCGCAAACGGATTGCTTACCCCCACCCTAAAAATTAAAAGAAAAGTGGTTGATGCCTCCTTCGGAGAAAAATATATCCACTGGAGTATGCAAGAAGAAGCAATCATTCGGGGTTAACCACCCATCTAATAGTTCCTATTCGCCCATTTATCCATACAAAGGGTAATTTACAAACCGATGGATGCTATGATTTATTTAACACAAATCATAATGATTTTATAAAATGAACCAAGCAGGTTGCATTTGGCATGAATTGTGTAAAAACCTGTAACTTTGAAAACAATCTATTAACAATATGAAACTAAATTCCCTCTTGCTCATTGTTTTGATGGCCGCCACCTTCACATCTTGTGTTTCCACCAAAACATTAGAAGCTGAAAAAGCCAAATATGCCCAATTAAGTGGCGATTACCTTGCCATGCAGGCTAAGTACAGAGAGTTACAAGACGAATTAAAGAAATGTAACTTCTCTATTGAAAAATCGAACGGACAGGTTTCCGATTTGAATAGCCGCAAAGCTGCACTTGAAGGTCAAATTGCTGACTTGAACAAGCAGATTGATTACCTGAGAGACAATAATAATACTGTGCTCAGCCAAATGAAAGACTTAGCAATAATTTCCGGTTCTCAGGCGGAGAGTATTAAAAAATCGCTGGAGAACATTGGATCGAAAGATATTTATATCAAAGATCTGCAGGGCTCTATCGCGCGGAAAGATTCTTTGAATATGGCATTGGTAATGAATTTAAAAGGAGCCATTGGTAATCTAGACGACAAAGACATCAACATCAAAGTTGATAAAGGAGTAGTGTATGTAGACATTTCCGATAAATTATTATTCAAGAGTGGCAGCTACGCCATTACCGACCGTGCTAAAGAAGTATTGGGTAAAGTTGCCAAAGTGTTAAACGCACAGCCCGATATTGAATTTTTAGTAGAAGGCCACACGGATAGTATTCCTATTACAAGTCCGGGTATTCAGGATAACTGGGATTTGAGTGTGAAAAGAGCCACTACGGTTGTTCGGGTATTGCAAGAAGGATATGGATTAGATCCAAAGCGTATGACGGCTGCCGGACGTGGTCAGTATCTTCCCTTAATGGATAATTCCACACCGGAAGGCCGGGCTGCCAACCGCAGAACACGTATTGTGATATTACCACAGTTAGATCAGTTTTTCAAACTGCTGGAAACAAAAAAATAACTACTTCGTATAGTTCCATAAAA